>CAILBQ010000144.1 GCA_903832475.1 uncultured Acidobacteriota bacterium
AGGCTCGACCGTTCGCATTCAAGAAGGAGTCGGATCAGATTTGATCCAATTCTGGCGCCGATTATCGTCGTGACCGCTCTTCTCAAGACTCAACTTCGTTTGCCCGTTGTGGCTATGCGGGAAAACGGCTGCTTTTTGGCGCAACTTTTGGCCTTTTCGCGCTAGCTCTCGCGACTACCTTTCGAACCTGTTCAAGTTCGTCCCCTACCGGTTGCATGCGTGGAGGGCGGACTCGTGCATTCCCGCAGCCCATCTCTTGCTGAACTTGCTTTATGTATTGGACAAATTTGGGTACCGTGTCCATTCGTAAAAGAGGCAAGAACCAGCGGTACAGATCAAAACAATCTCCATTCTGGCCCGCGACGGCGAGGTCAAAAAGGCCGACACTTTCTTTGGGAAAAGCATTTACGAGTCCTGCAATCCAGCCAACAGCGCCAGCGGGGATGGCTTCCACAATGGCATCGTCCACGCCAACAAACATGGACAGTCGATCATGTATCAGAGAACGAATAGCCGTAATCCGGCGAAGGTCGCTGGAAGATTCCTTGACCGCATGCAAATTTTCGAATTCGTCGGCTAACTCCTTAATCTGTTCTGGAGTGAAGTCTGTACCGTATGCGATCGGATTGTTGTATAACATCGCGGTAAGCGGAGTCGCTTGAAGCACCGCTGCCACGTGAGCTTTCATCTCGCGCCAATCGCCCTTGTAGACATAGGGAGGCAGGATCATGAGCCCGCTCGCTCCGCGGCTGGCTACTTCTCTCGCTAGTGAAACAGCTTCCGCAGTTGATAGAGCTGAAATCGCCGCTATGACGGGAACTTTTCCATCCATCGCTGACGAGAGCGTTTCGATGATCGATAGCTTTTCCGCAAAGGTCAAGGTAGCGCCTTCACCGAGCGACCCAAGGGCGACGATTCCGCTCACTCCGTTTTCTACTTGCCAATGTGCGTGGCGGGCAAGGAACGAATGATCCACCTCAAGCTTTCCGTTGAAGGCAGTGGTCAAGGCGGGCATGACTCCGGTCCAAATCATAAAAACTCCTCAATCCCAGGTTAGGCTAGTGCACCAGCTTTTGGGACAGGAAACGAGCCGGCAAATACGGCTCCACAGGGATAGCAGATTTCTGTTCTGTTACACAATCGGCAATCAGCTCAGCTGTTGCCAGAGATGCGGTAATACCAATTCCTTCGTGCCCTGTGGCGTGTAACAACGAAGTATTCTTTGGGTCGGGTCCGATCAAGGGCAATTTATCTGGCGTCGCCGCCCTGAAGCCCGTCCAGACTCTGGATATGTTCAGCTGGGACATCGCCGGAAGGTAGAAAGATGCACGGGCGAACATCGCATCCTTGATGTGCTGATCGACACAGATCTCTTCTGAACCGAACTGGCGCGACGACCCAACAAGCAACTGGCCTGATCGTCGAGGTTGTACGTTGAAAGCGACTGAATCTGTGAGTGAATTATGCGCGCTCTTTAGATAGCTAAGCTCAACCAACTGATGGTGAATGAAATCTGGGTAGCTATCTACCATAGCGAGATGCCCCTTTCGCTTGCGTATGGGAAGATGTGGAGATAAGTCAATTGAATCTACACCCAGTGCATTGACTATCCATTCAGCGCGCATATCTCTGCCATCTGCCAAGAGCAACGATTTATAACGGATTTCACGAACGCTCTCACCAAGCAGCAGGACCGCTCCGAGTTCCTCAGCTTGCTTGGCCATCGTGACTGTTGCGACGGGAGGAAGTACAACGGAATCCTGGGTCACTAGCAGACCGCCGGCGAAATTCCTGGCAAGATTCGGTTCAGCCTTGGTGACGTTAGCGGCATTCATCAATTGACAGGGAACGGACCGTTCTGTGAGCCACGCGAATTTCCGTTCAGCGAGTTCCATCTCAAGGGAGTCGGCTGCGATCCAGAGCGTCCCAAGCTCTTCGAACTCGGCAGTGGCGGGCAGGCTTGGCGCGGACTTGCGCCAAAGTTCCTGCGAGTAACGAGTCAGGGCAAACTGCGCTTCAGAATCATCCAGGACCACAACGTGGCCCATGCCGGCAGAAGTAGCTCCTCCTCCGAGAGAATTCTTTTCAATGAGGACGACGCGGAGACCTCGGCGAGCGCAGGCCAGGACGCATGCGGTACCGATGATTCCTCCGCCAACAACGGCGACATCATAGTGGGCTTGGTCGGTCATGATCTCATCTCGAAGGGAGAAGGAATTCCATTCCGAAACGGGTCTTGTGATTGAAACATCAATGTCGCAATGGCAGTGACGTAGGCGGTGCCGGTGATGAAAGGCAGTATCCTGTCTCCTTCCCGCTGGATGCGGCCGGTAAATACCGTTCCCAGGATACCTTCCTGTCGCCACTCCTGGCCTGGCGCCAACTTACCGCTATCCGCGAGGCATGCCATCTTGGCACTGGTTCCAGTTCCGCAAGGTGATCGATCGTAAGCGTTGCCTGGGCATAGAACGAAGTTACGGCCATGGTTAGCCGGGTCGTGCGCTGCTGTACATAACTCGATGTGGTCGATCTCGCACCCCATCTCTCCGGTGATTCCTTGCTTTGCCAAGCTTCGGCGCACTTCCCACGTGAAGGCGGCTAGTTCATCCACGTGGTCAAGTCTCAGAGAGTACGGATGGTCTTCAATCAGGAAGAACCAGTTACCGCCCCAGGCAATATCTCCTAGAACGACGCCATGTCCGGGCACATCAACGGCCACGTTACTCCGGAAGCGGTAGGCGTCTACGTTGCTCACGGTAATTTCTCCGCTGTCCACAAGCGTCACGTGAACATTACCGACTGGCGTTTCGATGCGGTGTTGTCCTGGACCCAGGCGGCCCATGTGTGACAGCGTGGCAACCACGCCGATCATGCCATGACCACACATGCCGAGATAGCCTGCATTATTGAAGAAAATTACAGCGGCAGCGGAGGCAGGGTCGACGGGTGTGACGAGCAAAGCGCCGACCAGAACGTCCGACCCCCGAGGTTCGCACAGTACCGCCCGCCGAAATAAATCAAAGTGATGGCGCATGACCTCCACGCGCTCCGATAAGGGGCCGTCACCGAGTTCCGGTCCGCCTGAGAGGACGCACCTGGTTGGCTCGCCGCCGGTGTGCGAGTCGATCACGTCAACCCTGCTTGAATCGGGCATATTCATCGTTCAGATTCTCGGTTTCTCCTAGGAGGTCTGATGGCTGTCGCCAGGCATCTGCCAGTACACGGAGTATCGCTGATCTTCAATTTCATGCATCGGCAAGAGTTTCAGCTTGGCGCCGTCTCCGGACGCGGTAAAGCGCAAATCTGAAGCAGAGTCCACCTCAATCCATTCCTGTGGCGGCGAACCCCGTTTTCCCCCTGCCTTTGGCAATGCATCGGGCTGGGGTAGATCCTTAGGTTCGGTATCCCGACCATGAACGATCCTCATGGATCCATCGGCAGGTGCCAGTCCCAGGTTTGCTGCCAAGACGATTGGACCATACAACGCGGCTGCAACTGAATCGGTTCCCGCCAGCGACTCCTGGCCAAGTTCCATGGGCAGGCTCACGCTGATCGTGTCGCCATTCTTCCAGACGTCATGAAGGGCAAGATATGAGCCTGGATCTGCGATTGCTTCGAGTACGTGGCCATTCACTTTAACCTGCGCGTCCTGCGTGGTCCAACTGGGGATGCGGATGTGAAGGGTCCGCTGCGCCTGCCTCGAAGACTTGATCCGTAGAGTGACACCCTGCTCGTGCGGGAACTGTGTAACCTGTTCCATCGCAAAACCTTCTTCTTTCCAGTCCAGGTTGGATGCGATGAATTGGTTAATGAAGATATCGCTCCCACGGCGAAAATAGATTGTGTCTGTGAACTTAGCAAAATCTTCGGCTCCCGTGCCCGTGCAGCACCAGAAAGATCCTTCGGCGGAGTTATAGGCTCTCCAGTAACCGGCTCCAAGTGGGAAGAAATATTGCTTCAGGCCCTGCTTATTTTGCGTGCCGAGCCTGCTGTTGAAGAGTGTTCGTTCGTATGCATCCATCCAGCGGGCGTCGCCCGTCCAGCTGAAAACGTGACGCTGCAGCTTCATCAGGTTATAAGCTACGCAGCATTCTGCGTTACTCCAGGCCAAGGTGCCGTTCAGTTGATCAGGAGCGGTGTTCCAATGTTCATCCAGGCTGGTGTTACCAATGACGTAGTTGCGCGCTGTAAGTATTTCCTCCAGAAAATACTCCGCAATATCCCGGTAACGATGATTGCCCGTTACTTCATACATGCGTGCGGCGCCGATGATCTTCGGCACATGAGTATTGGCGTGTAAGCCCTGCAACTCATCGCGACGTTGAGCCAGAGGATCCAAAAAGCCAGGCTGCTCGAAAAAGCGCGCAGCGTCCAAGTATCGGTCTTTCTGC
>CAILBQ010000145.1 GCA_903832475.1 uncultured Acidobacteriota bacterium
CAACCTTCAGACCTGCAAGAACCTCTCCGAACTGAGCGGCAACATGACCGTCGAGAAGGAGACCCTCAACTACAGCGGCCAACGCACCGACTTCTACCTCAAGCACATCTTTCGGAGCGTCGAGCAAGTGCAACGGCCTCTCATCACTGTCGATGAAATACGCCGCATCAAGCCGCCAACAAAGGCCACGAACGATCCGAACAGCAGGATCACCGCGCCAGGTGACATGCTCATTTTCATCAACGGCGTCGCGCCTATCTATGGCGTCCAAAGTCTCTACTTTTTGAACGACACCTTGTTGGCCCGCACGAAGTTGAAGCCGCCCAACTTCCCAACCGCAGCTACACCAAGTCCCATTAAGCCCGCCGCAGCTTCGCCGCCCACTCTCGACATTGCGGCGATTGCCCATGCCGCAGTCGCAAACCAGGCAATCGAGGAGAAGATCCGTGGAAATTCTTAACCAGATCATTCTTGCCGGGAATCTTACCGACCAGCCTTCGATCTCCGATGCCGGAGGCCGTCAGTTTGTGCGTGCGCGGCTTGCGCAGAGCTGGTTCTACGATACGCAGGGAAGAACTGTAGAGCACCGCCAATTCCTTCCCATCACGTTCTTTGGCGAGAGCGCCATCGTTGCGAAGACCTTCCAGAAGGGCGACAACATCCACGTCACCGGTCAGCTCATACGGCGCGAGCCACGGCCCCGCACAGACGGACAGGGTGCCGCCCGCGAATCCGGAACCATCTTCGAGATTCATGTGATTCGCGCATTCCGCATCGCCGCCAGCTCGAAATCGGAAACGGCGGCCATCCACCAGAACGAGATTCGCCGCACCAATGACGCCAAGCAGATTCCAGCATTCCTTCAGGAGAGCGTCCATGATTGGCCTGTTTAAGACCGGCCTGGCTGGCCCGCCTCTCCGCTCCGCAGTTCGCGCCTTCTCTCGCCTGAGTTGTGTTCTTGTCCCAATCGCCATTGCCGCCGTTGGCACGATGGTAGCGTGGGTCAGCTTCGGCCTCATCTTCAACTACACGCATTCTGCACCATTTGGGATCTACCGCGAGATTGCCGATCCATCGAGTACTCCTCACGACCCAGCGCCTTATGTGTTTTTCTGCCCCGATGTTCGATGGCCACGGATGTTGGGCCAACCGAACTATCGAGTTCCCATGCGTACCTGCCCAGATGGGTTTTCGCCTCTCATCAAGCCTGTGATTGCATGGCCCGGTGACACGGTAGAGATCTCCGCCTCCGGCGTCATTGTCAACGGACAACCGCTGCCAAATACCGCGACCATAAACCGCGACTCGACTGGACGACAGCTTCATCCATTCCCGACCGGGACATACCGCGTGCAAAAAGGCGAGCTTTGGGTCGTCAGCTCCTTCAGTCCCCGGAGCTTCGATTCCAGGTACTTCGGCCCAATCCCGTTGCGCTCCGTCCACAGTTGGATTCGTCCTTTGCTCGTCGAGCGTTCGTACCACCCAACCACCAATCCGAATTGACCAAGAAATCGAGAGGTGAGAAAGCGATGAACATTTCAGACACAGCAGACATCATGC
>CAILBQ010000146.1 GCA_903832475.1 uncultured Acidobacteriota bacterium
GAATGCGATCGAAGCTTGTCCTGGCAGCACTACTCTTCCTCTCAACCTTGCCCATATACGCTCAGGTTGCCCCCGCAGCGAAAGTTGGCGGGCTTCCTCTGGGTGTCGGTGTCGGCGTTATCGACTTCGATTCCAGTTATTACTATCCCAATCTTCCCTATTGGAGCGGCCGGCTGGTGGGCGTCTCGGCCTGGGCGGATTACAGCATATTTCATGGACTTGGTGTGACCGTCGAGGGAACTGATCTTCTTGGCGGCCAACCGAAAGCCGTCGCGCTTCCAGGGCAGAACCTTTATGGCAGCGGTCCAAAGGAAGCGACCGTTCAGGCGGGAATCATCTACCGCTATCGCCGGATTTTCAAAGTTCGTCCGTTTGTCGAGGCGATGGGGGGCGAAGGCAGGATTGATTTTCCTTCTACCAACCCGTTCTACACTGAGGAAACCTCTCCTTTGTGGTCGGCAGGTGGGGGTATCGAGTACCACGCCTGGAACAATTTCTTTCTACGGGGCAAGTACCAATACCAGAGCTGGAAGGGTTTCCGGGAGGGCAGCGGCCAGACGCTGAATCCGTCCGGTGCGACGCTAGGCGTCACCTACTATCTGCGAGGGCCGCACCGGCGTTATTAGGCCGCATTTGTGCGTCACTGATCCTAGAGTTTCTGCCAGCAGTTGCGACTTCGTGACTACAAGAGAACGGGCCATGAAAAATTTACATGCCCGTTCTCATTGAACTCTTTGCTACACTGGAAGCGATCGGGACTATTCAAGAACCGGCGAAGCCAACCCTCGGCGCCATCGTATACATTTCCCCAAATTGTTGAAAAAACGATGGTTGCCTGGAACTTAAACGGTCACTACACTACCTTCGAAAGGAATGAATGATGCACATCCGTGGAGCACACGCTTTAGTATGTGGTGCCGGCGGTTTCATTGGCGGACACCTGGTCAACACGTTGTTCGATCAGGGAGCGGCGACAGTACGGGCAGTCGATGTGAAGCCACTTGGTGAGTGGTATCAGATCAACCCCTCGGCTGAGAGTCTCGTCCTGGACCTGCAGGAAAAGGAAGCGTGCCTTCAAGCGACGGATGGTGTGGAAGCGGTGTTCCAGTTGGCCGCGGACATGGGCGGCATGGGGTTCATCGAAAATAACAAGGCGCTGTGCATGCTAAGCGTCTTGACTAACACCCACATGCTGCTGGCTGCGAGACAGAAGGGTGTGAAGCGGTTCTTCTATTCTTCTTCCGCCTGTGTGTACAACGGAGAGAAGCAGACCAACCCCGATGTGGTTGCGCTGAAAGAAGAAGATGCCTACCCTGCTTTGCCTGAAGATGGCTACGGATGGGAAAAGCTGTTCAGCGAGCGGATGTGCCGGCATTTTCACGAAGATTATGGTTTGGAAACCCGCGTAGCGCGTTTTCACAACGTGTACGGCCCATTGGGTACCTGGACAGGGGGACGGGAAAAGGCGCCTGCCGCGATCTGCCGCAAGGTGCTGGAAGCCAAGGCCTCCGGCAAGCATGAGATCGAGATCTGGGGCGATGGTCACCAGACGCGCAGCTTCATGTACATCGACGATTGCACCAAGGGAGTTGTGGATATCTACCACAGCGACATCTTGGAGCCGATCAACCTGGGCTCCAGTGAACTGGTGACGATCAATCAGTTGGTCGACATCGCAGAAGACCTGGTTGGCATCAAGCTCAAACGCAATTACAACCTGAGTGCTCCCAAGGGCGTGAATGGGCGCAACAGCGATAACACGAAGATTCAGCAATACCTGGGATGGGAACCCAGCATCAAACTCCGAGACGGATTGGCCCGGACGATGGCCTGGATCGAGCAGCAGATGCTGACCATTGTCACCACAACCAGGTAGGGAGTTCTTGCATGCCTTCAATTCCACGGTTCCAGCAGATACTGGGCGTACGCTTTTTTGTCGGCGACGCTCAGGGCGCCATCGCGGAGGTCTCTCAGAATGGCGGCTTGGTGGTGGTGCCTGCCGCGCCCGCTCTGAAAAATCTGGCTGTGGACAAGGGATACCGGGAGGCGTTGCTGGGAGCGGATTTTGCCATTGCTGACAGCGCCTTCATGGTGCTGTTGTGGAACATGATCGATCGCCACCGAATTCCCAAGCTGTCTGGTTTGAAATATCTGCGCGCATTGGTGGAAGAGCCCGAATTTCAGGAAAGCGGTGGGACATTCTGGGTAATGCCGACAGCCGGCAGTGCGAAGAGAAATCTGCGCTGGCTTCATGACAATGGTGTGCGCGTAGCGACGGAAGATGTTTATC
>CAILBQ010000147.1 GCA_903832475.1 uncultured Acidobacteriota bacterium
CGTCCCTGCGGGGTCCGCCGCCCTGTCGGCGGACGCCATCAAGATCTACTACTACCACTTCACGAACCCCCAGGCCGCGGCCGAGTTCTGCGAGGCCGTCCTCGCAGCAGCGGCGAGAAACGACAGCAGGGCGGTCCAGCGAAAGACATCGATGAAGGACCACAACAGCGCCTGCTGTTGCAGTCCGCGATACATCATCCCTAGCGCGGTGGACGGAGCTTCGCCAGGCGATAGCTGATGAGCGAAGTAGTGCGACATGCCGGCCGCGCTCTGCTGAAACCAGGTGCTCGTCTGCGGCGTCGAGGCGGCGATGCGGGCCTGATGGAAAGCGCTACGCCGTACCAGCGCAGTCTCCGCCATCGAGATGCCGATTGAGCCTCCAATATTGCGCAGCAGGTTGAAGATGCCGGTCGCGTTGCCGATCTGCTCGTTGTGTAACGTGGACGTGGCCATGGAGGCGATCGGCACAAAAAAAAAACTGAGCGCAAAACCGGTGACCAGGATGGGCAGCAGCAGCGTCAGCGGGCCCATGCTGAGGTTCACGTTGCCGAAAGCAATCGAGCAGCAGCCGAAGACGATGAATCCGGCGCAGAGCAGGTAACGGTTATCCATCTTGTGGCTGATGATGCCGATCACGGGCAGTCCCAGCATCGACCCAACGCCGCGTGGAAACACCACGATGCCGGCGGTAAGCGCGGTATAGCCCAGCACCTCCTGGTAAAACAGCGGAAGCATGGTGATGGTGATGTAAATGGCGACGCCGAGCATGAAGATCAGCGAGCATCCCACACGGAAGTTGCGATTGCGCAGCACGTGCAGATTCACAATGGGAGCCTTGGCTCGCCAGCAGTGCGCGACGAACCAGAAGAGCGTGGTGGTGAGTATGAGCGCGGCCCAGCGGATCCATGGCGCGGCAAACCAGTCGTCCTCCTGCCCCTTGTCGAGGATGATCTGCAGGCTGCCGGTCCACAGAATGAGCAGAGCGAAGCCGAGATTGTCGAAGGCTCCTACCTTGGCGTTCTTGATGTAGGGCGGGTCATGCACGAAGCGGCTGATCATGTACACCGCCAGCAGGCCGACGGGGATGTTGATGTAAAAGGCGTAGCGCCACGAATAGGAGTCGGTGAGCCATCCACCCAGCGTAGGACCCAGCACCGGCGCCACCACGACGCCAAAGCCAAAGAAGGCCATGGCGGCGCCGCGCTTCTTCGGAGGAAAGCTCTCCAGCAAAACCGCTTGTGAAATAGGCTGCAGCGCGCCCCCTCCGGCGCCTTGCAGTACCCGCGCCAGCAGCAGGAAGCCGAGCGAAGGCGCGGCCCCGCAGAGGAACGACGAAATGGTAAACAGCACCACGCAGCCGAGCAGGAATCGCTTGCGTCCAAAGCGCAGTCCGAACCAGTTGGCGGCGGGTAGCACGACTGCGTTCGCGATGAGGTAGCTGGTGAGCACCCAGGTAGCTTCAGAATTGGAGGCGGCCAGTGAACCGGCAATGTACGGCAACGCAACCGACGCAATCGCCGTATCCAGCACTTCCATGAACGTGGCAAGCATCACCGAGGTGGCGACGATCCATGGATTGATATGACGGGCTGAGGCCGTTTGACTCGCTGCTGACCTTGCGGCGTTCGCGATCTCGACGCGCGGTGCGGTTACGGGTTCAACCAGCGTAGCCATGATGCTTCTTGGGGCTGACAGCTGAGCTTAGTCGAGAGGTTGGAGAATGTCAGTGCGTGAGGTCACAACCGCCGGTGTCGATGCGAAACGCTGTGTCTTCAGCGGCGCAGGTAAGCAGTCGCCGAAAGAGCCAGAAGAAAGGCCAGCAGGAGCAGCAAAAGCATTGCGCGCCTGCGATCGCGACGGTTGCGTTCTTCCACTGCGCGGGAATATCCGCGCAGCATTCCCATCACGTTGAAAACCGGCTCCCATTTGGATCTGCGCTGTATCGGTGTGGACGTGTGCGCCATACCATCAGCTTGCTCGCGTTGCGATAAGGGATGCGTAAAGGAGCTGTGAGGAAAGCATCGCGATCGGGGCGAAGGATTGCACGCAATCACGAGCCTGCGTTCTCAAGGGCGCGGCGTACCGCAGGATCGGCAATCGCCGCCATCACCGAAGCATGGTCGCCAATTGCGCTGCCGAAAAAGGAGGGCAGCAACTCGCATGCGGCCGCGGCCTGGGGCAGGGCTTCTGCGGCGATCACCTTGCGAGCCGATGCCAGGATTCGCTCGCCCAGCACTACGCCCAGCGAGCCGAAGACGATGATCTGCGGATTCAACGCATCGATCAGCAGCGCCAGCCCGCGGCCCATCCAATGGCCGGCCGTCGCGGCCACCTTCATGGCCTCCGCATCATTGGCAAGCATGGCTTCGACGAGTTCGCGGATGGGGGTCTGGCGATGCCAGCGCGCGGGATACAGATGCGCGGCGAGCTCTACCAGACCTGCGCCCGAAGCGAATGATTCCCAGCATCCGCGCTTGCCAAAGGCCAGCGGCCCATCTTCCGCGAGACGCCAGTGCCCGATCTCGCCGGCCGTGTCGGTGGCTCCGCGCAGGATGCGGCCATTCACGATGAACCCTGCGCCAATGCCAGTCCCGAATGTGAGAAAGATGAGGTGCTCAAGATCGCTGCGTCCTTTGCCCACGCCGAAGGTGTACTCCGCCAGAGCGCCCGCGTTGCCATCATGCTCGATACAAACAGGCAGCCCGGGGAACGCCGATTGCAGTTGAGCTTTCAGCGCAAGATTGTGCCATCCGGGCAGATGCGGCGGGTCGATAAGAAAGCCCTCCTGGATGCGAAGGGGCCCTCCGATCGAAACGCTGACGGCGCCGATCCTGCGCCCCTCGGAATCGGCGGTAAGAAGGATGTGATTGGCCGCTTGTCTCAATCTTGGGAACGTCTCCGCAAAGGGGCGAACTGGTTCGGTGGGAATTTCAAGACGCTGCAGGATGCGGCCGTCGAGAGTGCCTTCCACGCAGGCAGTCTTGGTTCCGCCGATATCGAGGCCGAGGATCGTGTGTGCAGCCGCGGTCATGAAATTCCTCAAGCAAGCGAGCCTGGCCATGGCGTGCCGCTCGCCCTTTCCGCTGATCTCTGTGACAGCCTACACGAGTCGGCCGCGTTCCCGCGTTCGCTGCTGACAGAGCAGCAAGGCCTACTTCATCACGTCCAGCCCGGGCTGCAGCAGCTTGAACACCAGCCCGCCAATGTCAGGGAACTGGTAGGCAAGCCAGGTGAAGACAGGCACAGCACCGAACGAAAGAATGCGGATATAAAACTCCCGGCCAAGTTCATTCGGTTTGGTTTCGGTGATCCGGCTCAGCAGCGGATTGCGATACATCTGCGCGAAGACCC
>CAILBQ010000148.1 GCA_903832475.1 uncultured Acidobacteriota bacterium
CCATCCGCGAAGCCCTCGCCAAAGGCGCCGATCGCGCCATCCACATCGAAAGCTCCAGCGAAGACGAGCTAGCCGGCTACGACGCTCTGGGCGTCGCCTGCCTGCTCGCCGCCGCGATCAAACAGGAGCAGCCAGACCTCGTCCTCACCGGCCTGCAGTCCGACGACCTGGGCCTGGGCCAGACCGGCGTCATCCTCGCCGAGTTGCTTAACCTGCCCCACGCGACGTTAATCCTTAAAATCGATAAGACCGGCGGAGGCCTCAAAGTCCTTCGCGAACTTGAAGACGGCTGGTTCCAGCACCTCGAGCTCCCCCTCCCCGCCGTCCTCACCATCCAGTCCGGCAACACCAAGCTGCGTTACGCCACCCTGATGGGCATCAAGAAAGCAAAAACCAAAGAAGTTCGCACCCTCTCCGTGACCGACCTCGTCGCCGCCGACCCTGTCCTCCAGTCCACCCCCACCCTTCAGCTAGAAGAGGTCAAACTCCCGAGCAAGCAACGCACCACCCAACTACTCGACGGCACACCCGCAAAAGCCGCGGCCAAGCTGGTCGAAAAACTCCGTTTTGAGGTGCGTGCCATATGAGCTCCGTTCTCGTCTTTCTCGAAATCAATACCCGCGTCACTCCCAACGAAATCACCCGCCTCTCCTGGGAAGCGATGGCCGCGGCGCATACCCTCGCCGCCGGCCTCAACCTGCCCGTCGACCTGGCTCTTGTCGCCAACCCAGGCAATCCGATCTTCTCGACCATCCACGGAAAAGCGCCGCGCACCGTCTACGCCATCGACCACACCCTGCTTCACGCCTACACCTCCGACGGCTACGTCGCGGCCTACGCTCAGCTCATCGAAAAAGTGAAGCCGGCCTACGTCATCCTGCCTCACACCTACCAGGTCCGCGACTTCGCCCCGCGCCTCGCCACCCGCTTCAATGAAGTCCTGATCAGCGACGTCACCGGCATCGACCCCACGCCCGCCCACGGCCAGCCCGGCGCCACCTTCGTCCGCCAGCTTCTCCAGGGCAAACTCAACGCCACGTACCGGCATCCCGGCAACGGAACCTGCTTCCTCTCGATCCAGGCCGGAGCATTCCGCGCCGACGCTTCCGAAGCCGGCTCAACCACAATCGAGCCGTTCCTTCCCACTCTCGAAGCCGCCCAGATCCGCGTTCACCCCGGCGAACCCTTCCGCGCCGCCGCCCAGACTGTCGACCTCGGCTCGGCGTCGATCCTCGTCTCCGTGGGCCGCGGCATCAAGGAAGAAGCCAATCTCCCCCTCGTCCAGGAGCTCGCCACCGCCCTCGGCGCCGAACTCGCAGCCTCCCGCCCCATCTGCGACAGCGGCTGGCTCCCCATGGAGCGCCAGGTGGGCTCCTCCGGACAGACCGTCGCTCCCAAGGTCTACATCGCAATAGGCATTTCCGGCGCGATCCAGCACCTGGTCGGGATGAAGGGATCTCAATGCATCGTCGCCATCAACAAGGATGAAAACGCCCCCATCTTTGAAGTAGCCGACTACGGCATCGTCGGGGATCTCTTCGACATCGTTCCCGCCCTCACAGCCGCTGTGCGCAGCTCGAAGACTTAAAAAAGACCGGCGCGAGCTCCTCATCAGGAACTCGCGCCGGCTGACCTTCGAATCGTAGAATCTTGCGGAACTACGGCTTCGGCGCAGCCGTCGTTTGCGGCGCGGGCGCGGTTTTGTCTTCCGCAGCCATTTTCGCCGCCTGCTTGCGTTGTTTCCTGCGCTGCAAATACTGAATAAAATCCGGCCAGAACTCCTCCAGCATCGAACCAATCCCGCCCTCCGCAGTCACTGTCGCTGCGCCCTCAAACGTACTTGCCACTCCGCGCTCATCCGCGGGCAGATACAGATTCGAAATCCCGCCAGCAATCACGTTTCCCACCAGGTTCGAATAGTTCGGCTCCCACTTCCCTGTTCCATCGTGTTTAGCCCGGATGTTGGTCGATAGCGCGTAAAAAATGCGATGCGAAACCTTCCCATGGCCCATCCGGAAATAGCGCGGGTCCTGGTGCCAAAGCGACGGCAACACCGCGTTTCCCCAGAATGCGCCGTCAAAGGTATCGGCATAATTCTGGCCAAACCGTTTGCCATACCCGCCAATGCCGCCCCCATACCCGTCATGCGATCCTTCCGCCTGACCGATCAGCGCCACAAACATGGAGAATCCGATCGTCGCCGGATCCTTCTCCGTCGAAAACATCAGCCGGAACTTCTGACCCGGCGTCAGGGGCACCGCGTTGTCAATATAGCTGGCATTGAAATTCGGCAGAATCCCGATACGCTGCTTCTTTTCCTGCTTCAGCTGATCTTCGGCGATCTCTTTTTGCGATTTTTGAGTGGATGGCGGAACACTCTGAGGCTGCGTAGTGGGCTCCGTCTCAGCCGGCTTCGCGCTCGAAGAACTTCCCTGCTGCGAAGAACTCCACTCCGCTCGCAGAGGGTTGTCGACAACCGAAGGCTGCGGGCGCGGCGCCTCAGGCAATTCGATCGTTGCTTCCAGATTCGCACTGGCTCGCGGTTCCAACTCTTGCCCGCGCCCAGGAATGGCCATCCACGACAGCAGGCAAAGTATCCCAGCTCCCGTCGCACAACAAGAGCAAAACTGGCGAAAATTCAATCTCATTCGGTTCCTAATCTCCAGGATCAGTCAAGATGCGGCAATCACAGAAGCGCTTTCGCGCCTTGCGCGCTCGCAGGAGGCAATTCCAGAGCACCGAATGCTTTTGGTTCCTCAAAATATGGGTCAGTCAGGCCAGAATACACCCCGTGACCCGCTGTTCGACTCTGCCTCAACCTGTTCTTTCCATTAGACGAGGAAAGACGCTTCGCGGTCGCCGAAAAACGCGGCCAGGACTCAGATTCGTCCCCGGCCGCGCTTTTCCCTTTCAATTTTCTGCCATCGACCGCGTTTTTCTACTGCCCACTGGTCTCTGCAAGCGCCGCCCGAGACTTCATCTGCCCCAGCAACAGCTCCACCTGTTCATGCTGTTCCAGCGTCTCGAATCGCTGTTCCAGTGACGGCGGTGCCATGATTTCCCCGGCCGCCGCATTTTCCGCTGCATGCTGGTGAACCTTGCTCTTCATTCGGCGCAGGGCGGACTCCTGCTGCGAACCGACGGACTGCCGCGCCTTCGTTGCCCGTCCTACGACCTTGGCCCGACGATGCTCGGCCATCAGAATCTCGCACTGTGCCCGCGTCTCGTTCAGCTTCTGGTCAAGCTGCCGCAGCGTCTGGCGCAAGGTATCGGCCTCCAGCTTCTGGTCCTCTGCCTGCTCGGCAAAGCCCTTGGTGAGCCGGTCGTAACTGATCACCCGCTCCAAGGCCCCGCGCGCCAGGTCATCGTGGCCTTTGGACACGGCCAGTTCCGCCTTGCGCCTCCACTCCGCCGCCTGCTGCTCATGCTCCAGCCGCTTGCGCTCCAGCATGTGCTCATCGGCAATGGCAATCGCCACCTGCGTTTTGACTTGAAGCAACTGGTTCTCCATGTCAAGGACCAGCTGCTTCAGCAGACTCTCGGGATTTTCCGCCTTCTCGATCAGCTCGTTGATGTTGGCTCGTAGCAGCGTGCTCACTCTCTCCAGCAATGCCATGGTGTACTCCTTTTACTTGCTCTTTTCCTGCGGAGCAGGGGGCTCATCCACCGTCTTCACCAGCGGGATACCGTTGTTGCCGCTGGGAATATAGATGGTCGTATGGTTAGGGCTGTTGGCCATCTGCATCTGCGCCTGGATGGCTTCATGCTGCAAATACCGATCCGTCAACGTAGCGTTGATAATCTGCTGCGATCGCGCAATACCTTCCGCATCGACGATGCGAATCTGCGCCTTCTGCTTCTCTACCTGCACCAGCTGCTGCGTCTGCTGAATCTGCAGCTCGTTCACTTGGATCTTGTTCGACTCATTGGCGCGAATCTGGTACCGGTTGTACACCGGAATCCCCCAAAGCAGCAGGGCCAGCACCACGACCAGAAAGCTTCCCGCTCCCATGAAAAACCGCACAATACTCTGAATCCCGCTCGCTCGTACGCCGTCCATACCCTTCTCTCTCTTTCGTTGTTACGCTGCTCATGCTCTTCGTTGCCTTTGCTTTTCTTTCTGTCATTCCCGGAGGGAATCTGCTTCTCCTCCGGGAATGAGGCCCGTCCCTTATTCCTTCTCTTCCGGCTTCTGCCGAATCGCCTGCACATTGGCCATCAGGCTCTTGATGTCCATCCCGCTCAGCGCCTCGAAAATCGCCGGCACCTGCGCCGCAATCTTCGTCATGTCGCCGGTGATCTTGTTCACCCCGGCCGACGAATCATTGCCGGTCGAAACCACTGTGATGCGGTCAACCTTCGAAAGCGGCTCACTCATCGCTCTGACCACATCGGCCATGTTGGTCAGCAGCTTGTCGACCACCGCGGCTTGGTTCCAGCCCTGGTACGCATCGGCTTTCAACGTCATCGCCTTGGCTTCCGCCTCGCCCTTCTGGAAGATGATGGAAGCTTCCGCTTCGCCCTGCGCGCGAATCGCCGAACCGCGGCCTTCCGCCTCCGTCGTCAGCCGCGCCTTCTCCGCCGTTGCCAGCGTCTCGATGCGCATGCGGTCGATCTCGGCCGGCTTCAACACCGTGGCAATCAGCTCCTTCTCACGCCGCAGAATTTCCGCATCCTGCACTTTGATCTGCGCTTCTTTCTCCGTCTGCTCGATCTTCACCTGCTCTGCGATGACCTGCTGCTGCATGATGTTGGTCTGAATCTCGTATGCCTTGTCTGCCGTCGCCTGCTGTCTGCGGCTCTGCTCGGCATACTGCGACTTCTTGATGTCCATGTCGCGTTGCGCTTCCGCCTGGCGGGCCTGCGAAGCCGCTTCCGCAATCACGCGCTCCTGATCGGCCTGCGCTTTGGCTACCGAAGATTCGCGCAGCGCAATGGCCCTCTGAATCGCCGTGTCGCGCTCCGCCGTGGCCGTGGCCATGTCCGCGTCGCGCTTGATCCGCGCAATGTCCGGCCGGCCCATGTTCGAGATGTATTCGTTCTTGTCCCGCACTTCTTTGATCGTGAACGACACCACATCCAGGCCCATCTTGCTCATGTCGCCGGCGCAGGTCGTCCGCATGCGCTCGCCGACCATCTCCGGTTCTTTCACAATCTGCTCGACGGTGAGTTGCCCGATGATCCCGCGCAGATGGCCTTCCATCACCAGCCGAATCAGGCCTTCCCGTTGCGGAGGCGTCTTGGTTAGAAACTGTTCCGCCGCCGTCAGTATCGAAGGCTGATCACTCCGCACCTTGATCTGCGCCACAGCTTCGACCGTCACGGCAACACCCTGGTTGGTATACAGATCCTGCTGCGGAGCCACATCGAAGCTCATCAACTCCAGCGACAGCTCCCGGCAGCTTTCCACCATCGGAAAGATCACCGTGCCATGCCCTGTAATGACTCGGGGCCCGCGAAAACCATAGACAATCAGAGCCTCATTGGGCCCCGCCTTGCGAAACATCTTGGCCAACATGCCGAGCAGAAAAATCAGCACCAGCACGCAAATTCCAACAATCAACACTGTGTTTTGCATCATTACGTTCCCGGTCCTTTCAACCAGGAGGCTACTTACTCATTGGGTTGAACTACGTTCACTTCCACAGCTGCTTACCAGGCTCTGAATGCAACTGGGTGCCCCATATCTACCGGAGCTTCATCCCGGTAGATGTGGGAGAAACCTCCGCACCCACTTCCTGCAAATCCTCCCACCGCCTCACATAGGCAATCCCCTTCTCATATCGCACGACAAATACCTCTTCTCCCCGCGAAATCGGCTCGCCGAGGTCAGCCCTTGCCGGAGCCGCCCTGCGCGCGCCCATCTGCTCATACAAAATCTCTCCCGTGCCGCCGGCGCGAATCGCGGCGCTCACCTTGCCCACGGCGCCCGCCACCGCTGTCTCTTCCGCCGTCAACTCCCGCTCATGCGGCAGCAGCACCTTGGCCAGGAACCAGAAAATCACCGCCCCGCCCACCACGCCGCACAACGCCGCCAGCCCAAACACCACGCTCGCCACGAAGGTCCCGTAGCGCGTCAGCAGATAGCCCGCCGCTCCAAACCAGCAGAGAAAGACCATGATCGAAAACGCATTCCACCACGGCACCGTCGCCGAACCGTTTGCTGAAGCCCGCGCCGCGCCCCCGCCCGATCCGGCATGATGCACAACCCCATGTGGCACATGCACCGACCCCGGAACGTGCGGCACATGCGGCGGATGAAAATGCCAGCTGATATGGCCCATCCCGCCAATCAGCGAAATCACGCTCAGCAATAGGCCCGCAACAAAGCAAGCAAAGTAAAAACCTTCCCAGAACCCCATATCCGCCCCCACAAACGAAATCGCGCTATAAAACGTAACCGCAATCATCGCCTTTTCCTTGCTGGACGAGCTTCTTTCGCAGCCAACTGCGCTTCCCCGTCCGGTTGTTCTCTGTTGTCCGTCTTCGCCGGCCGCAGCACTTCCATCAACCGCGGCATCAGCTCCGGAGCCTCCAAAATCGCCTCCAGCAGCAGCAAACACTCCCGCGACTGCTCATGCCGCGCCAGCGTCAGCAGCGCATGCTTCAACTGCGCATCCCGCCGAAACCGCTCCGCCCCCGCCACCAGCCACAAATCCAGCTTGTCTTCCAGGCCCCGAATATCCGACTGCAGCTCCAGCGTATACCCCTCCGGATCGTCAACCAGGTACCCGGGATGCACCTTGAAAAATCCCGCCAGCGTCTGCCGCGTGGTGTTGGTCAGGTGCGGCCGCGCCCCGCTCTCAATCTGCGAAAGGTAGCTCTGGCTGATCTTCCCGCCCGTCTCCGCTTCGACCGCCTTCACCAGCTCCTGCTGATTCAGCGCCCGCCCCAGCCCGCGCAAGCTGCCTTCCACCTCGCGCAAATACCGGATTTTGTCCCCCAGCTTCATACCCCAAACGCCCCGCATTTCAAGACCGCGAAAACTAATATCGCAATCCGCAATACAATCTATCGCAGATTGCAATACAACACAACAGAATTCGAAGTCGTGTTTTCGAAAGGATTGTCGGGGTGTCCGCCACTCCACGATGACGCTTTGTGGAAGGGCATGACTGAATGCATGCCAAAGTTGGCCAACGCTTTGCGCAAGGGCATGACTGAATGCATGCCAAAGATGGCCAACGCTTTGTGGAAGGGCATGACTTCAGTCATGCCAAAAAAGCGTTTCAATGAACGGGGCTTCAGCCCCTGCCAACCGTCTGAGCCACGAATCTGCTTGCCCATCGGCCTCTTCAGGAAGCCATCACGCCCAACTGAACCCGCTCCGCTGCAACGGCAGCGTGCGAATCCGCTTCCCCGTGGCGGCAAAAATCGCATTCGTCACCGCGGGCAAAATCGGCGGCAGCGTCGGCTCGCCCAGCCCCGTCGGCGAATAGTCCGTCTTGCGCCAATACACCTCGATCTTCGGAACCTGCCGCATGCGCATCAGCGGATGATTATGGAAATTCGACTGCTGCACCTTGCCCTCGGCGAACGTGATTTCCTGCGCCAGGTGCCCCATCCCTTCCATGATGCCGCCCTGCCCCATGCTCTCCGCGGCATTGGGATTGATAATCTGGCTGCCCACATCGCCCGCCGCCCATACCCGGTGTACCGTCACCTTGTTCTGCGCGTCAACGCTGACCTCGGCCACTTCCGCAAAGTAGCCCAAGTGGCAGAACCACGCGGCAATGCCCATCCCGCGCCCTGGCTCCTTCGCGCGCTTGCTCCAGCCTGACTTTTCGGCCACCAGCTCCAGTACGCCCTTGAACCGCTCGGCAATCAGCACAGAAGGTCCGGTAGGCTCGTGATCGCCCACCGCATCGTGTTCTCCCGAAGACCACGCCGCCTTCTTGTTGCTCAGAAGCTCGAGCTGAAACTCCAGCGGATCGCGCCCCGCCGCATGCGCCATCTCGTCCAGAAACGCCTGCGCCACCCAGCAATACGCATTGTCCCCCGGCGCCCGCAACGCGCCCGTCCGCTGCATCAGCGGCTGCATGGAGATGTGCAGCGCATAGGCCGGAGCAAACCCGGCGGGAAAGCTGTCCTGCCCCATGCCGCCGCCCGACGTCGCCTGTTTCCCGTCCCCGAAAGTCACAAAGTGATGCCGCCACGCCGTCAGCTTGCCCTGCGCATCCAGCGAACCTTTCAGTCCCACCGTCGCGCCCGGACGAAACGGGTCGTGCATCACGTCATCTTCGCGCGACCACAGCAGCTTTACCGGAGCATCGACGCGCTTCGCGATCCACGCGGCCTCGACAAGATAATCGTTCTGCAGCCGCCGCCCAAAGCTGCCTCCGGAGCGCACCATGTGCGTCGTAATGTCTGTCTCCTGGATGCCCAGCGTCTTGGCCACCAGCCCCACGCCATCGGCGGGCAGCGTGCTCGTCGACCACATCTCCAGCTTGCCGTCTTTCCAATGCGCAGTCGCCCCCTGCGGTTCCATCGTGACATGGGCAATAAAGGGGAACTGGTAGGTGGCGTCCACTACCTTCGCCGCCGAGTTCAACACCGCATCGAGATCGCCATACCTCCGCACCGCCTTCCCCGGTGGCGCTTTCAAAATCTCCTCCGCCTTGGCGGCGAAGCCCTCACTGCTCTGCGCAGCCGCCGGCCCCAGGTCCCAGTCGACTTTCAGCTTCTTGCGCGCCTGCTGCGCATGCCACCAGGTATCGGCAACGATCGCCACACCCGGCTCCATCCCCGGCTCCCACGGCGTCAAGGCTGCCGGCGTGATACTGCCCTCGATCACCAGCACATGACGCACCCCGGGCAGCGCCTTGATCTCGTCCACGTTGGCGCTCTTCACCTTGCCGGCAAACACCGGAGCTTTCTCAATCGACGCATACAGCATGCCCGGCAGCTCGACATCGATGCCAAAGAGTGGCTTGCCCGTCACAATGCCATGCGTGTCAACGCCCGGTTGCGAATGCCCGATGATGCGGTAGTCCTTCGGGTCTTTGAGCTTCACGCTGCTCAACGCCGGAGCGGGCAGCGCTGCAGCCTTGGCCGCCAGCTCGCCATAGCCCATCGACCGCCCCGAAGCCGTATGCAGCACCCGGCCGGCTTTCGTGCTGCACTTGTCCGCGGGAACTCCCCAGCTCTGCGCAGCCGCCGTGATTAACATGGCGCGCCCCGCCGCACCCACGCGTCGCATCGGCTCCCAGCCCATCGGCGTATTCGCCGAACCGCCGGAAAACTGCCGCCCATAGACCTTCTCGTTCAGCTCCGCCTGCTCGACGCGAACATTCTTCCACTCCACGTCCAGCTCCTCGGCGATCAGCATGGGCAGCATATTGCGCATGCCCTGCCCCGACTCCGAAGCGCGCGCCATGATCGTGACCATCCCATCCGGCGCAATCTGAATAAAAGCCTGAGGCGTCAGGTCAGGAGGCGCAGGCGGCGCTTGGGCCAAAACCAGCTTCGAGGTGTGAAGCGTGAGCGCCAGACCTCCGCCTGCCAGGGCTGCTGAATGCAGAAAAGATCGTCGATTGATCTTCATGAAAAACCTCTCTTACTTTGCGAGGGCAGGAGCACCCGTTTGCGTGGCTTCATGAATGGCCTGGCGAATGCGTGTATAAGTTCCGCAACGGCACAGATTGCCGCTCATGGCGCCATCGATCTCTGCGTCTGTAGGATGGGGCGTCTCCTGCAGCAGAGCCGCGGCCGCCATGATCTGCCCCGCCTGGCAGTACCCGCACTGCGGCACATCCATCGCTTCCCATGCCACCTGCAGCGGATGCAGCCCATCTGGCGAAAGCCCTTCAATCGTGATCACCGGATCGCTGCCCACATCGCCAACGGCGGTCATGCACGAGCGCACCGCATGGCCGTCCACCAGCACGGTGCAAGCTCCGCAAAGCCCTACGCCGCATCCGTACTTCGAGCCCCGCAAATGCAGCAGATCGCGCAGCACCCACAAGAGAGGCATTTCCGGCGGCGCATCCACCGTGACTGCAGTTTTATTGACGTTCAGCTGGATAGCCATCGGCACACTCCCCGACTTAGAAGTCACAAAGAATGGATAAGGATCTGTGGCCGCTAGACTACCAGAGTTTCACTTCTTTCAGCTTGGACCTGCGTCACGAAACGTGGTGAGCCGTATCCGCACGCACTCACCGAATCGCGACAGCAAAAGCGCACACTCCGGAAAGCAGCGGCTCTCAGACAAACACCCCACCCCGAGCGAAGCACAGCATAGTCGAAGGACCGGCATCGCCTTCGCCCTTGCTCTTCCTCAGTCATTCCCCTGAGTAAATCTGCGTTTGTCCTTGCTTTTCTTTCTGTCATTCCCCTCAGGGGAATCCGCTTCTGTCGTTGCCTTGGCCCTTGCCTTTCTTTCTGTCATTCCCCTCAGGAAAATCTGCTTCTCCCACCAAGCAGCCAACAAATTACCCAGCCGCCTCCATCTTCTCCACCTGGTACTCCTGGATGTGCTCGTAGACGCCGTCGGGGAACTTCAGCGTCCGGTACACATTCCCGCAGTCCGGATCGTCGGCGTGGGGCAGGATGGCAAAGTCCTGCTCCTTCTGCCATGCCACAATCCGCTCCTTCCGCGGAGGGTTGTAATCCCGCCCTTCCACTTGCCGCAGCATCAGCACCGCCGCCTCTTCGCTGAAATCCCGGTCCTTAGTCAG
>CAILBQ010000149.1 GCA_903832475.1 uncultured Acidobacteriota bacterium
ACCAGGTAATGTTCTGCGCCGGATCCTTGATGTCGCAGGTTTTGCAGTGCACGCAGTTTTGCGCATTGATGACAAAGCGCGGATCGGTCTTTTTCACTTCGTCGCTATAGGCAATTTCATAAACCCCAGCCGGGCAGTAGAGCCGTGCGGGCTCGCCGAACTCCGGCAGATTCTTCGCGACGGGTATCGAGGGATCGCCCAATTTCAGGTGGATCGGCTGGTCTTCCTCGTGATTGGTGTTGGAGAGAAACACCGAGGATAATTTATCGAAGGTCAGCACCCCATCGGGCTTGGGGTAGACGATAGCCGTCACCTGATCGATGCGCTTGAGCGTCGCGTAGTCGGGCTTGCCGTGTTTCTGCGTTCCGAACGGCGAGAAGCCGAACAAATCGTTCAACCACATGTCGGTCGCGCCCAAAGGTACGCCGATCCAGGTGCCGAACCTCGTCCACAGCGGCTTGACGTTGCGGACCTTTCTCAGGTCCCGGCCGATCGCGCTGGTGCGCCAGCCTGCCTCATAGGACGACAATTCATCATGGGACCGCCCCTGATTCAGCGCCAGCGCCAAAGCGTCCGCCGCCTGGACGCCAGACTGAATGGCGTTATGCGAGCCCTTCAGGCGCGGCACATTCAAGAAGCCCGCCGAACAGCCGACCAGCGCGCCGCCAGGGAAGGTCAGCTTCGGCGCGGATTGCCAGCCACCCTCGGTCAAAGCGCGCGCGCCATAGCTCAGCCGCTTGCCGCCAGCGAACACGTCGCGGATCATCGGATGGGTCTTGAAACGTTGGAATTCGTCGAAGGGCGACAGGGTCGGGTTGGCGTAGTTCAGGTGAACGACAAAGCCGACGAAGACCTGATTCTCCTCGATATGATAGAGGAACGACCCGCCGCCAGTTCTGGAATCCAGCGGCCACCCGAAGGAATGCTGCACCAGCCCCAGCGTGTGCAGGGCCGGATCGATCTGCCAAAGTTCCTTGATGCCGATGCCATACTTTTGCGGCTCGCAGCCTTCGTCCAGCTTGAAGCGGGCGATCAACTGCTTTGACAACGACCCTCGCGCGCCCTCGGCAAAAATGGTGTAGTTTCCCCGCAACTCCATGCCGCGAGTAAAAGAGTCTTTCGGCTTGCCGTCGCGGCCGATGCCCATGTCGCCGGTGGCGACGCCGAGCACTTCGCCCTTGTCGCCGAACAGGACTTCCGCCGCGGCGAAGCCAGGATAGATTTCAACGCCGAGCGCTTCGGCTTTGGCGCCGAGATAGCGGCAGACATTCCCCAGCGAGCCAACGAAATTTCCGCGGTTGCTCACCAGCGGCGGCAGCAAGAAGCTTGGCAGCCTGACGCCACGTGAGGCGCTGAGCAGATAGAACTCATCCTGAGTGACCGGTGTCTTGAGCGGACGGTCGGGATCTTCGCGCCAGCCGGGCAGCAAGGTGTCGAGGCCGATCGGATCGATCACCGCGCCGGAGAGGATATGTGCGCCGATTTCCGAGCCTTTTTCCACGATCACAACGGAAGCGTCCGGCGCAACCTGCTTCAGCCGGATCGCCGCTGCGAGCCCGGCCGGGCCGCCCCCAACAATCACTGCGTCGTAATGCATCGCCTCGCGCGGAGGCAGCTCTTGCGCTTCGGTCATCGATTGCTTTTGCTCCGTTGCCGGTGAACGGGGGGCGCTATCCGCATGCGACGGATGCGCAATCATCCACCGCTGGAAACCTCCCCAAAGTCGGCGCAACCCGCCGTTGTTCTTTGCGAGCTAGTCCCTCGGGGATCCGAACCGTAAGTGTCGGAATCTACTCAGTGTCGTCTGCGGCCCCATCTCGTCGGAGGAATGGATTGGCGCGCGGGCCAAAGGCAACGCCTACTCTCTCGTTCCGGTGAATACCGTGATCCTTGCTCGACCCTGAGTAGTTTCCGAGGCTATCGCTCAGGAGGGATTTCTAAGCGTGCTGTCGGTTCAGCGCCGCCACGTCCGCTCTGATAGCGGTCCGGGGAGCGTCAAGGGCGCAAAGCCCCTCTTCGACAAACATGGAAAGGGAACGCCTTGATCAAGCTCCTGCCGAACCGGGCGGTTCAGCGGCAATCAGGCAAGGCCGGCTGTCCCCGCGCCGCCATGCGCGCACCCTTCGCCGAGCGGAATGAGCGGGCGCGAACGACGAACCCTGTGTCTCTTTCGAGAATGCTCGCAGAAGGACCGATCGCATGAACCAGCTTGGCGGCTACGAATTCGCCGATCTGCGAATCGGCATGGCGGCGACTTTCGCCAAGACGATCACCGAAGCCGACATTGTCCTGTTCGCCGCGGTCTCGGGCGACAACAACGCCCTGCACATCAACGCCGAATACGCGGCGACGACCATCTTCGAGACCCGCATCGCCCACGGCATGCTTTCGGCAAGCGTGATCTCCGCAGCAATCGCCAACAAGCTGCCGGGACCTGGCAGCGTCTACCTGTCGCAAAGTCTGCGTTTCAGGGCGCCCGTGCGAGCCGGCGACACCGTTCATGCCGTCGTCACGGTCACCGAGCTCCTCTCCAAGCGATCCCGCGTGCTGCTCAACAC
>CAILBQ010000150.1 GCA_903832475.1 uncultured Acidobacteriota bacterium
ACAGAAAGAACCCACGCCATAGACGTGGGTTCTGACTCAAATCGAATGGATGTTGCGGAAGGCTAGTCGCGGAAGCCAGCGGAGACGTAGTTCCCTTCCTGCAATTTGCCGGTATGGTTGGTAAATATCTGCCGGATCCACACGCGCGCGTCGCCGTTGTCGATGTGGATGTCAACCTGCATTTCGGTCAAGGACAGAACCTTTGCATCGGGTGCCTGCTTATCCAGCGGGATCAGCACGCCGCTGTCGGCCTTCGCTGTATGAAAGGCCGGCACCAGCATCGCCAATCCAAGAACACTCAGTCCCCCCCCAATCATCCCAGCCGTCATCCTTCCGGAACATTCACGGACGGGCTTCCAAAACGCGCTCACAGCTTTTCCTCCGCAATCTTGACCAGCCCGTTGTCGGTCCCTACATAAACCGTTCCCTGCCGCACGGCAAGCGCAGTGACGTTCAGTGAGGGCAGTCCTACCGTCACTGTCCGCCACCGTGTACCTGTCGCATCGCCGATCAGGAGCCCTCGGCCCAAGGTTCCCGCCAGTACCAAGCGGCCATCGGACAACAGCGCGCCAGGATTGATTACCGTTGTTGAAGATTCGGCCCCCATGTCATGCATGGTTCCATCCGCATCCATGCGCCAGACGCCGGCCCCATACGTCCCCACCAGCCAGCCGTCGCCGGCTGGAATAAGCGCGGTGATCCAGTTGGCTTTGAGGCCAGAGTTGGCCGTGGTCAGGTTCCGCTCGACCGCGCCATCCTTGAGCAGCGAAATGCCGCCCAGGGTTCCAGCCAGCAACTCTCCATCCCGCACACCCAACGCGTAGACGTGATTATTCACAAGTCCTTGAAAGGCATAGATGGAATGTGCACCCGAACTGTCAAGAAAGGTGATTCCGGCCGGGGTTCCGGCAACCATGCCGCCGCGATAGAGTTCCACATCCGTAACGTGGTTGGCAATCAGGCCCGACTCCTTCGTGAGCACCTGCTTTTGCCGTCCATCGCGATCAAACAGTGCCAGCCCGTTGGCCGTGGCAACGGCGACTGCGTTCTGCGGGCCGTTCTCTAGAATGCGGTTGACGCAGAAGACCTGGTCGTTTTCAACGTGCAAAGCCGGGCCACCGGTAGCCGGCAGAACATCGAGCCCGCGATCGAAATAGCCCACCCACAAACGTCCATCGGAGGCGACCATGAGCGAAGAGACATTCCCGTCCGTCAACTGCGTGCCGCCGCCCGCCAGCACGTCTTGCCACGCGCCGTCCGGCTCCTGGCGCAGCAGCTGGTCTCGGCTCACAGCATAGCGCGTCGTCCCAATCTGCAGCAGCTGTTGAATCGGAGCATCGGTGCCGGCACTCTGCCGAAGCTGCGCGATCCTCTCCAGGTGAGCAGCGATAGGACGGCGAGGCAGATTGCCGCCGGAGGCGGGCTCCGAGTTGACGCTGAGGACCGTGCCCTCCATCTGACCTACCAGCAGTTCCCCAGGAAGGGCGAGCAGAGCACGGGCGTACCGTCCGCGCGCCAGACTACGCGCAACCTTGCCATCTCGAATCTCGGCGACTCCGGCCGGCGTACCAACGTACACAGCATCGCCCTGATCCGTAGAATGGATGGCTATGGACTCGACGCGCACATCGGGAAGACCTTGAGATTCGTCAATCGCATCCAGCTGCCCGCCCCGCCAGTGCAGCACACCACTGTTCAGCGTTCCGATCCACAGCTCCGCTTCATTCCCTGCAAGGGCGCTGACAAAGATATCGTTGGTGGTGGTGTGAAATCGGCGAAGCACTCCGCCGTCGTATACCAGCAGCCCGCGCTTGGCTGTGCCGATCAACAGACGTCCTGAAGGCAGCGGCAGTATCGCCGTAACACGGCGCGATTCCGCATCGGCAGGCCGAATCTGGCGAAACTGCTTGCAGTCGAAGGCCAGCACTCCTTCGCCGCCAGTGGCGATGAGCAACTCGGGGGAGTGGCTGTCGCTGAGCGTGGCTACAGCCATCTGTCCCAGCGGGGCGGTAGGAAGATCTTGACCAACCCTGTACACCCTCCCCAAAACTCCGTTGCTGGTGTAGACAAACAAGCCGCCCGGCCCGGAAAGGTAGAGTTTCCCCTCAAATGCCTGGGCCCCCCGGAATCCCGACGGAGTGGAGAATGCTTCGAAGCCTGGGTTGGAAGCGGCGGAAAGAGTTCCGACGCTTACCTCAAGGTTCTCTCCGGAAGCGATCGTCCGCTCCGATCCTCGCAACGCATGCTCCGCTTTCCAGATCGCACCCGCGCCAACCAGACACAACAACACCGTCGCGATTCCAAGAACCGCCGCAGCGCGCTGTCTGAGTTTCATGAAGGATACCTGCCGGAAAGCCTACCATACCGAAGTTCCCACTGCGCTGCACGGGGTGCGGGGCAATGGACGTAACTCCCTGTATAACTTTGAGTAAGAGGATACAAAGCCCCATGAAAATGCGAATCGCGATCCTGGTCCTTCTTGGTTTGGCACTGAGCTTGGCCGCATTTGCCGCGCCGACGACTCCCAAAGATCTTGAAGCGGGCGGCAGCGAAGGAATTCTGCAGTCGATCGAAAACGCTACGGTCACTCAAACCGGAGAGGGTTTTTCGCTCAAGCGAAAAGACGCACATGCACCGGTGGTATTAAACTTCACAGGTTGCCAGACCCTGGGAGTTCAATACCAGGAGAAGCAATGGTGGGTTCTTCCGGTAAGCGTCAACGGAGCGCAGGCAGATCTAAACACAGCTCTATGGGTTCTGCCTCTCGAAGCGACTTCCAAGGACAATGCCTGGCATATCGAACCACAGGACGGCCGCTTGCACGTCACGAAGACTGACGCAGGCCTGAAGGTGACCACCGAATCAGAAAGCCTCACCCTTGCAAAAACGGAAGCGCGGCCCCGCAGCGATCCATTCGGCCATCGATTTTCATTCGAAATCTCCGGCGGTCCCGAGTTGGAACAAGCATTGGCTGCCTTCTACTGGGGAACCATGTTGCCGTCGGTTGTGGAGAAGACCATGGCGGCGAGCTTCCCCTACAGCAGCGGTTACGTTCTCAGCACGCTGAACGTGAATTCCTATGCGGGCTCCTATCCAGCCGTCGACCATGAGTTTCAAATCAAGGGGCGGCTGGCCATAGGCTCCGAAGCCGATCTCGACATTGTGAAACGGATGATCGAACTACAGTTCCAACTGATGAAGGATGACCCCGAGCATCTTTATCGAGCGCCGACTTCGGTGCAGCCGGATGGGAAGCGCGAATACCACGTGCGCCGAAACAGCCAGGACAATCATCAGAACGCGGCTATGTTCCCGTTGACTGGGAACATCGAAGTGATCGAAGAGGCGTGGCATTACTACGAAGCCAGAAAAGATCCGGCGTGGCTGCGGTCCAACATCGACAACCTCGAACAAGCTGCAGGATGGATCCTGTCGAACACCGATCAGTACGGCCGCGTATGGTCCGATGTCTACTACGAAGACCAGGTGATGAAAGACGGGCGCGAGACAGAGGCGCAGGCATTTGCCGCTCACGCTCTCGAACTGCTCGCACGCATGGAAAGGCTGTCTCGACGCGAGAACAAAGCTGCCGTCTACACGGCAAATGCCACGATGATGGCCGGGGTGTTGGTCGCGCCTATTCCGATGGGGTATTGGGACACAACCAACCAACGATTCATCGACTGGGTGGATCGCAACGGGCGCGTTCATGATCACATTCATCTGCTCGCCAACGAACTGCCTGTCGCATTCGGTTATGCAAGCGCAGATCAGGCTGCTGCGGTGCAGCATCTGATCAAGGCCAATGACGGCGAATTTGAGCGTTTCCCAACCTTCCTGGCCGCACGGATCGCCGACTACGATCGATCCGAGATTGGAGATGGTGGCCCCTACGATCTTTGCGCCGCCGGCAGGTATTGGTACTGGGATGCGGCTTTCCGTGGTTTTGAACAGCAGAACGCCATTTTGCTGGAACAGTTGAAGTCAGTTGCCGCCGAGGGCGCAAAGGGCAACTACTTCATGAGCGAACGGTACGACATGGATCATGTCTATTACGTGGATGGCAAGAATTACCATGGGGCAGAAAAATACTATGAATACCCCAACGTTTTCGCGGCTGTTCTCATCGAGGAATATCTCGGCCTGAGCATTCCTGGGGACGCCGATGTCGCTGTTGCTCCCCATCTCCACGGCTACGGGAGCGTGGAGTTCGATGTCCCCGAATACGCTGAGATCGGAAGAGCGTCGTGTAG
>CAILBQ010000151.1 GCA_903832475.1 uncultured Acidobacteriota bacterium
ACAAGTTCGGCCTGGCAGGGGTCGGGCAAGCGGCAGAGCCGATGTAGTTTGGCGATTGAGGCCCGGTACCGGGTGAGCGAGGCCGGGGCAGCGCCCTCCGCGGCCCGCGCCTTGAGGAAGCTCGCCACCGTCTGCGGGCTTGCCGGCAGACAGTTTTCTACGCGCGTGTAGCACCAGGTATCAAAAGCGGTGATATCGGCACGAAAGGCGCGCAGCGAATTTGGCGCTGCCGCGCCGGCATAGGCGGCCAGCATTTCACGATCGAGCACAACCCCCGGCCCGCGCGTGAGCACGGTGAGGTCATGCCGCAGCGCATCGCCTGCCTCGTTGATTGCTTGCGGTTCCAGCCTGCGTGTCCAGTGGTTTGGTGAACTTCCGCCAGCCGGAACGCACTTTTGTAGGTGTTTATGCAACATGCGATAAGTACATTTATTGAAAGTCCGCGGCCTACGAGTATTCTTCAAATTGCATCGCGCTATGACTTCAATAAAACCTCAATATAATTAGTGAATCAACGAAGCGATTATCCTCAAAAACTGCATTTTTGACGAATTTGCAGTGAATGCGTCTGTAGAAGTGAGTTTGGAAGTTCGGCTTGCTTGCGCACCTTCGCGATGGCCGTGGCAGCAACAAATCGAGCCGTACAATCGAGCGTGAGAACACCGCATGCGCATATCAAAATGCCCATGACAAGTGCCACAGTTCCACGCCATCTGGCCTTCAACCCAAGATGGACGCCGAACGAACCGTGCGCGATGCCCGAAGCAAAGATTGCCATCGCCTCAATGATGTACGTCCCGCCACCCACAAGCTCGGTCGCGGCGAACATATGTAACCCGAGCGAGGGACCGAGAGCAAATAGCCCACTCAAAATGCACGTGAGAAGCATCACGAAAATGAGCCACACCCTCAACTCGTGATCAAAGCGGTCGACGGACAGCTTCCATCGGCCTGCGATCAACCGAAGGATGATGGAATAATGGCTGTAGAGGAGCCGGCGACATTTGGCGCAGTGCCAAAATTGAAATTCCCTCAGCGGTGTCTGGATCGAACCGCATACCGGACAGTTGAGAGGGGCGCCGGTCAATCCTGGCCCTGGGACAAATTCAAAACCCAACTTTGACTTCCCCGTGAACGCTGCAAAGAGGGCGGGCACTATGCGCGCGGATTTACCTCGACGAGCGCAATGACGTTCTCTTGCAAGAGCCAGAGTGCAGCGTTTCTGGTGTCCTCAACCGCCGTCCGCATATCCGGCGGACTGGATACAAGCAACCGATCCAGCGCTGCGGGTTCAGTCAAGGATTCTGCCAAGGTCTCCGCCCATTTCGAATTGCTCACCATTGCCGCGTGCATGGATGCGGCCCGGGCATCCAAGACGGCCTTGACCTCGCCATCGAGATGCGGGTCGTGGGCAAGCCGATCGAGCTCGTGCCGCACAAGCGGTTCGATGCCACCGAGGGGAAAAGCGTCGCTTTCGAGCCCAAGACCAAAATATCCGAACGAATCTCGCGGATAGCCCTGAAGTGCGCTGACAACAGGCACCACCCGAGCTCCCGGCTTTGAACGGTCAACGCTCACCCGCACCTTCAACACCTCTGCAAGCAAATCGAGCGCAATGCGATGGCGATCGCTCCGGCCATAGACTGCCGTTGACCAAAAAATGCCCTTCGCACCGGCGGGGCCTTTGTTGTCGACGCGCACAAAGCTCCAGGCGTGCTTGCCTCGAGCAAAGCTGGCATGGAGCGGCAGCGAGACCCTGGGCGGGCCGACCACGCCGCTCTGCAGGCACCGCCCCCTAAAGACAGCCTCGGCCGCAGCGACATCGAGATCACCAACCACAGCCATATCAATTGGGCCAGCGACGCCCGTTTTAACGATGCGTTCGAGCGCATCGACACGCACGACGTCAATTTCGTCCTTTACGGGCAATTCCGAGTAGCGCGCGCCCAAACCGGTAACGGCGCGCTGAACCCCTCGCGAGAAGACGAGGCCAGGGTTTGAATTGATCTGGGCATTGAGAGTAGACCCAAACTCAGCAGCTTTGCGCAGCACGACGTCGCTCACCGCAGGGTGTCTGGCAAGCCCGCAAAGCAACGCAATCTGGTAGCCGAGGTCGCTTGTGCTCGACGTACCATCAAACTGAAATGCCCTCGTCTTCGGAACAAAATTGAGCTGCACGGCATGCCCGGACGCATTCAGCCAATGCTCGATCTGCTCATAGGAAGCCCATGGTGTTCCACCGAGAGGCAAAAATGCTGTGGCCCAACTCAGGCCTGCCAGGGATTTCGATAAACCGAGGCGCCCGTTCCCGATCAGGCCGACGACTGACACGCTTCCGCGGGAATATTCTGTGGTCTTGATGACCAGTCTGGAGCCATCCGCATAGTCGAATTCGGTCGCGCCCGGCGCGGTCAGGTCATGCGTCACACCTGCAGGCGCACCCGACGATCCCTCCCCCATCAATTGGAGAAAACCTGCATCAAGCCGATAGCCACCTGACGCCGGCGGCGCATCTGCGCGCGCAGGAATCGACACCGCCAAAAGGGCAGCGGCGCCGGCGCAGAGGGTCGTTCTCAAAGTGCCATCTCCTTCTCCGCGATGATCGAACAACGGGGCAGAAGGCACAACAACCGAAGTCAGGTGGAAGAGGCTTTCGTCTTCAAAACAAGCCATTTGGCTTGAGTATCGTGTCATAGCGGTCCACCCGCCGGACCTTCTCGGTCAGTGCTACTGACCGCTCTGGACACATGGCCGGGCCACCCTGGTCCATCGGATGCACCACCCCGGTCCATAGGTTGGACCGGAATCATTCTGGGAAAGACAGCTCATCTGAAGCTGCACTCCAGGGCGACCATGCGGTCGCGGCGATGCGGGGCTGGACGTGCAATCGTCCAACTGGTTTTCACTCGCTTTTCATCCTATCGTGTGAAAAGGAGCGGATACTATGGACAGCATCAGAGCATATTTCGGCCCCGACATCGCGCACGGCGCGTCTGAAGTCGGATTAGCACTGGCCATCCGTGACAGTCAGGTGCCTGTGCTGATTGCAACCAATGATGATGATGATAATAATAATCATCGGACTGAGGGTTCGAATCTAGGAGACGCTGGTATCCTCGGGAAGATCCT
>CAILBQ010000152.1 GCA_903832475.1 uncultured Acidobacteriota bacterium
CAGATATTCCAGGCGAACACCGAAAAGGAAGATGATCCAGCTTCCTTCGTAACTATAAGCAAACTCGGGGATCTTCAAGGCAGCGCGGTAAGCGAACGGCTACTTCACGGAGGCGATACTTGAGAATCGAGCGTTTTTTGGGCAGCCTTTACATCGGCAAGGAATCGGGGATTGCGATGCAACGACTTCAAGTCTGAGTTGGTGCGCAGAGATCCGACTTCGGTAAATCCAGCCGCCACTGCCCGGTCGAGATGATCAAGGGCGTCCTCGGAACGCCCGGCCACGGCGGCGATACAAGCAAAGTTGTACCAGACATATTGCGTGTCTCCATCTTTTGCTGCGGCTATCTTTGCGAGCGTTTCATTATAGAGCCTGGCTGCCTCATCATAGCGATGCGTTCTTGCAAGCGAGAGGCCGAGATAAAGAAGCGACATGTGAGTGTCCGGGTGCAAGGGGCCAAGGATGCGCAGCTGTTCGGTATAGGCCTTTCTGGCCAACTCTTCCGCTTGCTGAGGGTGGTTCTCGGCATAGAGAATATGAGCCAGCAACGTCATCGATGCAAGCGTGTCGGGATCTTCCGGACCGAGAACCCGAGTTTGCGATTTCAGCGTCTCCCGCGCGAGCTTCTCAGAGTCTTCGAGCCTGTCTTCGTGAAGCAAGACTTCGCTCAGGTTGTATTGAGTGATGAGCGTGTCGGTATGGTCAGAACCAAGCAGCCGCTGCCGGACCGACAACACCTCGCGAAGCAGTCTCTCCGCTTCGGGGTATTGTTTTTCAGTCGATAGCAGGTTGGCCAGACCTTCTTCGGCTCGCGTGGTGTTGTGATTTTCAGGGCCAGCCACTTTCAATTCGATTTGCAGCGCTTTCCGATACAGAGCTTCGGCCTCGGCATGGCGCCTGTCGTCGCCGCGGATATCGTTGGCGAGCGTAATCATGGTGCCTGCCGTATCGGGATGATCAGGCCCCAGAATGCGTTGCGAGAGGCTCAACGTTTCTCGGTACATGGATTCGGCTTCGTTGTTCCGGCCCGCATCCTGAAGGGTGTTGGCCAGATCATGCATGGCAGCGAGTGTCATGGGATGCGTCGGTCCCAACACGCGCTTCTGGATGGCAAGCAGTTGGCGAAACATCTGTTCCGCCTCGGCAAAACGGCTTGACATGCGGAGCGCACTGGCAAGATTGTTGATCGATCGTAGAGTTCGAGGGTCTTCCGGACCATATTTGCGCGATTTAATGGGAATCACCTCGCGCGCCAGTCGCTCCGCCTCTGAAGAATTGCCCTCACGGTCCTCGACATTGGCCAGAGTGTCCTCAGCGTCCAAGGTAATGGCGTTATCTGGCCCGAGTCGTCGCTTGTCATTGTCTATCGCCTGGCGAAGCAGCTTCTCCGCATCTCTATCGCGACCTTCGCGGTAGAGAATCAACCCCATTTGCCCCATAGATTCGAGAGTCGTTACGTCGTTTGGTCCGAGGGTACTTTGACGGATATCGAGAGCACGCTGGGCTAGATCGTGCGCACGTGAGTAAAGGCCTAGGTTGGCGTAGGTCTGCGCCATCACTTGCAACATCTGGGAGCGAGTTTGATCATCCTGACCTAGTTCAGTTTCGATTTGCGCAGAGGACTTGTCGAGGATCTCTCTCGCCGTGACTGAATTGCCGCGGGATTCGGAGGGATCGGAGACCTTGAAGATGTTGGTCATGAAGGCGGTGATGCGGTCGGCGCGGTCGCGTTCGCGAGTGATGCGGCGAAGCTGGACTGCCTGAGTTACGGCAAAGGCCAGAGCAAGAGCCATGGCCGATACCCCAAGGCTGACGGCGAGCCGGTGGCGGCGAACATATTTCCTGAGGCGATATCTGAATGTGGCCGGGCGCGCCAATACAGGCAGGTTGTCCAGATAGCGCTCTAGATCCTGAGCCAGCTCTGCCGGCGAGCTATATCTTCGATCGCGCTCCTTTTCGAGCGCCTTCAAGGTGATCCAGTCCAAATCGCCACGCAGCA
>CAILBQ010000153.1 GCA_903832475.1 uncultured Acidobacteriota bacterium
CCTATCTGTGCATGAGAGCGATTGCGGCCAGCTCGATTGATTTTCTTCGTTTTGGGCCCATGCTTTCGACGCCTGAGGAATATACGAAGACCTATTTTGTCGTGGCGTGGTCGAGCAGCCTGGCGTCTTCGGGTCTGCTCTTCCTAGGATGCCTGGACGTTTATCGCCAGGCGATGGCTCCCTTGCAGGGGTTGGCAAGGATGGGTACTACGATTTTCCGCTGGGCGGCGCTGGCTTCCCTGCTGGTCACCGCGACGACGCTTACCTCTCTCAGCTCAGGGCATCACGCAATCATGCAGATCGGCCTGCAGGTCATGCGCTGCACGGGCACCGCGGAACTTTGCCTTCTTGTGCTCCTGCTTCTCAGCCTGAACGCGATTGGACTTTCCCTGCGCAGCCGGCCTTTTGGTATGGCGATGGGATTGGGCCTCATGGCCATCATCGATTGCACACAGTCCATGACGGCCGGTATGGCATTTGTGAATTCTCCGACCTCGAAAATTGCTTTCGAATGCGCCACGCTGGTAGCGGTGGGAGTTTGGATTGCCTACTCGGCTCTTCCGGAACCAAGCCGCAAGACGATCACGGTGCGCGCCGACTCGGCGATCTACAAGTGGGATCAGATCGCTTCCGCGCTCGGGCACAAAGGCACGCAGGTCGCACTGCAGCCAGCGCCTAGCTTCTTCCTGGTAGATGTGGAGAAGGTGGTCGAACGGGCGTTTTCGCGCACGCTGCACGGGAAAGAGTCAGAATCCTAGGATCAAGCGGACGAACTGATCGCAATTTGTAAAAGCCGGGGCCGATGGCCCCGGCTTTTCTCGCTTCCCTGAGCGAGTTATTGCGGCAGAAACAGAAAGGCCGGATCGATAGCTCGATCCGGCCCTGGGCTTTTAGCAACGGACTATTCCGCTGCGAGAGGCTCGACGAACGCGAAGCGCCCTTTGTTGCCCCGATCGCGAAACTGTACAGTTCCGCTAATCTTGGCAAAGAGGGTGTCATCTTTGCCGATGCCGACGTTCAGGCCCGGCTTGATTGGTGTGCCCCGCTGCCGGACGATGATGGTGCCGCCGGTGACGACCTGGCCGCCGAAAGCCTTGACGCCAAGCCGCTGGGCGTTTGAGTCGCGTCCGTTTGTTGAACTACCGCCGCCTTTTTTATGTGCCATTGCAAATTCCTTTCAGGTCCGGATCCTTCGCTTCGCTCAGGATGACAAATTTTGGTTCAGGAGGACGAGAAGAATCATCGGCCTTCTGGTTCCGCTTAGACAGCGGCTGAGAGGGGAACGCCATCTACTTCAATGCTCTTGATGCGCACTTCGGTAAATGCCTGGCGATGGCCCTGCATCTTCTTGTATTGCTTTTTCCGCTTGAGGTGGAAGACCAGGATCTTGGCGTGGCGCCCGTCGCCGACGATCTCAGCGGTAACGGTGGCCGCAGCCGGCTTGGTGATGGTGCCTGGTTCGCCCGAGACGGCCAACACGTCGGAGAAGACCACGGTCGAACCTTCGGGTTCAGTGGTTTCCACTTTTTCAATCTTCAGAACGTCGCCTGGGGCGACCCGGTACTGCTTTCCACCGGTACGAATGACAGCGTACATACAACCTCCAGCGCCGAGGCTCAAAAGCCGGACGCAAGCTCATCGAGGGAGTCGTGAGCTTTTTCAAATGATTGGGCAGAGACCGTGCTCACCCTGCTGATACTCAAGTCTGTTTTCGCAATCCTGGCTAACCAACGGCCTGAACGCGAACCCGGACGAGCATAGACACAACAGGGCTACAGGCAGAATCGCCAAACTATGCCAGTGTACCGTTTCCGCGCTGGCAGGTCAATGGTGGCGGATCACTGCGGGTCGAAGACCTAAGGGGGACGGTTTGCGGCAGATTCGCGGTGATTCTGGAGCGATTTAGCCCAGCGGCCGGGCGGAGAACCAAAGGTTCGCCGAAAGGCTTCGACGAAGGCACTCGGCTGGCAATACCCCACGCGGTCTGCGACTTCCTTGACGGAAACGCCATCCAGCAGCCACTCGACCGCCCGGGTAATGCGGAGCTGCCGCCGCCACGATTCGAAATCGATACCGAGGTCTCGCTGATATGCCCGCTGGACGGTGCGAGCGCTGGCGCCGGCGTCCCGGGCCAGCTCCGCCAGCGTGGTTGCCTGCCCGGGCGATTTCAAAATGCGCCGCGCGACGTTCAGCGCACGCTCATCGCGCGGCAGGGTCACAAAGACTGGAACGGGCGTCGCCTGTCTTAGATGGTGCACCGTCAGATCGATCAGCGCCTGCTGGTAGCGGTCGCTCAGGGACAGTCGCCCTTGACGAACCACTTCCAGTACCAGTTCGCGGAGCAGAGGCGTCATGTGGAGCACCGAACAGCCCCTAAAGTGATCGGCCAGCAGATCTGGTCGTAGATAAATGGTTCGCATCGAAGTAGCGGCGGACAAGAAAACGCTATGCCGCGTCTCGGCCGGCACCCAAAGGGCGAAGAGGGGTGGAATGAACCACGTACTCTGGCCGGAAGACACCTGCATTACGCCTTGGATTGCGTAGACCAACTGGTCGGCGTCATGCTGATGGTCCGGAATATCGAAGCCAGCGTCATATTCGCGGGAGGCGCTGCTAACCTCGTAATGGAGAACCGGGCCGGTCACTCTTTGGAGTGCGGACGGCTTTGCCGATTGTCGCATAAGCGGAAGTATATGTCGGGATACCATTCTTGCGACAAATTCTGCTTGTCGTCGATGATGAAGGAGATCCTGCTGCTCATCCCTGGCCGGTATTCCCCAGAAGGTTGGACACTCTTCCATGACTACCCAGCCCGTGATCGCGAACGAAGTCGACGCACCCAGGCCCGATTCCGGCCTGTCGGCGGAGGGAACGCTGCTGCGGGTGCTGGCGGCGGTCAGCCTATGCCACCTGATCAACGACATGATGCAGGCGCTGCTGCCGGCGATTTACCCGCTGTTGAAGAGCCAATTTTCGCTCGATTATGGGCAGATCGGCCTGATCACGCTGACCTTTCAGATTACGGCTTCTCTCTTGCAGCCGCTGATCGGTCACTTCACAGACAAGCGGCCGTTTCCTTATGCGCTGCCGGTGGGGATGGGGTGCACGCTGGTGGGATTGGGGATGCTGGCGTTTGCGCCGACGTTTCCGCTGCTGCTGCTGGCGGCTTCTCTATTTGGAGTGGGTTCGGCAATCTTTCATCCTGAGTCGTCGCGGGTAGCAAGGATGGCTTCGGGCGGGAAGCACGGGTTTGCGCAGTCTTTCTTCCAGGTGGGCGGAAACACCGGCTCGGCGATCGGACCGCTGCTGGCCGCGTTGATCATCCGTCCGTTTGGGCAGCGGGGAGTGCTGTGGTTCACGATGGCAGCGCTGATCGGGATCGTGCTGCTGACCTGGATCGGGCGGTGGTACAAGGAACGGCTGGCCCATTTGCAGCGCACGCCGGCGGTTCACCGCGAAGCGCACTCCACGTTGCCGCGGAAGAAGGTGCTGCTGGCACTGGGCGTGCTGATGATGCTGGTGTTTTCGAAGTACTTCTACATCGCCAGCCTGACCAGCTACTACACCTTTTACCTGATCAGCCGGTTCAGCGTATCGGTGGCCGGCGCGCAACTGCATTTGTTTCTGCTGTTTGGAGCGATCGCCGCAGGTACGCTGATTGGCGGGCCGGTGGGCGACCGGCTGGGGCGCAAGGTGGTGATCTGGTGGTCCATTCTGGGAGTACTGCCGTTTACGCTGCTGCTGCCGTATGCAAACCTGTTTTGGACAAGCGTGCTGAGCGTCTTCATTGGGGTCATTATCGCTTCCGCCTTTTCGGCGATCCTGGTCTACGCGCAGGAGCTGGTTCCGGGACGAATCGGCATGATTTCCGGATTGTTCTTCGGCTTTGCTTTCGGGATGGGCGGGATCGGCGCGGCGGTCTTGGGAGTCTTGGCGGACAAGACGAGCATCGTGTATGTCTACCACGTCTGCGCATACTTGCCGGCGATTGGACTGCTGACAGGCCTGCTGCCCGACATTGGCGGGAAGGCAGCCGGCAAGCGTCGCGTCGGAGTGGCGGCTCCAGGAAAATAAGTTCCCCCGGCAACCGGATTCAGGCAGAATGAATTCCCTGGAACAATTTTCCACCAGTTCCGCAAGAGAGGCGCACGATGCCTACAGCGCAATCGATTCTCAAAGAACTTCAATCCAAGGGCAAAGAGTCGGCGCGCAAGACTTACGCCCGGCATGGCATGTCTGAAGACCGCACCCTGGGTGTCAGCACCGCAGACATGAAGGCAGTCGCCAAGTCGATCAAAGGACAGCAGGAGTTGGCCCTTGAGTTGTACGCGACAGGCAAAATGGAGGCCATGTACGTGGCCGGCATGGTGGCCAGCGGCAAGCTGATGACGCCGGCGCTGTTGCAGACGTGGGCCGAGCAATCCGAAGGGCTGACCATGATCTACGAGTACACGGTGCCGTGGGTGGCGGTGGAGCATCCTGAGGGTCGCAGTCTGGCGCTGAAGTGGATGGATTCAGACCGAGAACATGTTGCCGCCGCAGGATGGCGAACCTATGCCGGGCTCGTCACCACCTTGCCGGACGAGCAGCTTGACCTGGCCGAGGTAGAAGCACTACTGCATCGGGTTGTGCGCGAAATCCACGAGGCGAAAAACCAGGTTCGGGCCAAGATGAATGGTTTCGTCATCTCGGTGGGAAGCTATGTAGTTCCCCTGCACGGTAAAGCGCTGGCCGCGGCGAAAAAAATCGGCGTCGTGGAAGTGGATATGGGCGATACCTCGTGCGAGGTCCCGTCAGCCGCAGCCTACATCGCCAAGGTCGAGGCTGCAGGTAAGCTTGGCCAGAAGCGGAAGACGATTCGCTGCTAGATGTCTGGGCGCGCGCATCGAGCTTTGCGCGGAACGCAACTCGGGGTATACTAGAGGTTCGGCAGCAGGTCCGCGAGCCGTGTCTTCTCGATGCTCATCGGTTTTTGGGCGCGAAAGACGCATTCGACGCACGCAGTGTCATCGCGACGGCCCCCGATCCCATCAAGGGAAATTGTTCACTAGTTTGGAGTTAGCGATGGCACAGGTATGTGATCTCTGCGGCAAAGGCCCGCAATTCGGCAACAACATCTCGCATGCGCACAATGTTACGCGGCGCCGGTGGAGCCCCAATCTTCAGGCGGTTCACGCGCTGATCAACGGCGCTTCGAAGCGGATTCGCGTCTGCACCAACTGCATCAAGAGCGGCAAGGTCGCCAAGGCCTAGCTTTTCTTCGAACTGGATTGAACGTCAGGGCTGGGTTTTCTTCGGAGTGTCCGAAGGCCCGGCCTTTTTCGTGTTTGCCGTGGCTGCGAGCGGGTCGTCCCAATTGATTTGCGTGACGCCGAGGCCGGTTGGAGACCACGCGTCGACGATGGCGCGGCCCAGCTTGCCAAGGGTCTGTTCGGCTTCGTTGTCGCCGGTCCAGCGCTGGTCCTGATTTTCCTGGGTGAAGGCGGCGATGACGATGGGGCCGGATTTGCTGGCGATCAGGGCGATGTCGTTGCGGACCTGGTTGAGAGCGCCGGTCTTGTTGCCGATGGCGGAGCCGGTTTCGCTGGTGTCGAGTGTTTCGAGGTAGCGCGGGAGGCTGTCGCGGTCCTGCTGGTTGCGCAGCATGTGCAGGATGGAGGCGCAGAGCTTGCTGTCGCCGGGCAGCGGCGGGCTGTCGTCGAGAGCGAGGCGGCAGGTGGCGAGGCGTTCCATGATGGCGGCCATTTCGCGGGCGGTTGTCTTTCCCAATCCAAATTTTGGCTGGTCGGCGGGCATGGGCTCGGTGGCCGGGACCATGATTTTTTTATAGAGCCAAGTGTCTTTGAGGCCAGCCTGCTCGATGGTGTGGTTGATGTGCGACAGGCCGAGGCGGTCGATGGCGAGATTGGTCGCGGTGTTGTCACTGACCACGACCATCAGGGTGAGGGTGTCGCGCAGAGTCAGCGGAAGCGGCGTGTCGAGAATGCCGAGAACGCCGGAGCCGGAGACTTGGTTTGGCTTGGTCAGGGTGAGGAGTTCGTCGAGCGATGCTTTGCCGGCGCGGATCTGCTCGGCGGCGTCGAGCAGGATGGCCAGCTTGATGACGGAGGCTGTTTGGACCGGCTCGTCCGGGGCGAGGGAAACGGTCTGGCCGGCTTTCAGGTTGTGCGCGTAGAGGGTAACTTTGCCGTGGTGAGCGGCGGCGATGGTTTTGAGTTGTGCGTCGAGGGATGATTGGCCTGAAGTCTGCGCCCCAACGGCGACAACAAATAGAACAACCATTGTGCTCAGGAAAGCAGTGCGGATGACTCGCCTTGACATCGGTTCATCTTATCGGAAGGGATCACACTCATTGCGCGCAGAGGCAAGAAGTACCGATTTGTGAAGTTCTGTTCGATTAGCCGGTCACTCGCCCACTATCGCAGAAAACGAGCTATCTATCAGGGGTCGTCCGCTTTCTTCAAGATGCGCCACTTCGGAGCGTGAAACCCCGCGCAGCATTGTCGGTTTCCAAGTCTTATCACTCTGTGAGAAGCCCATGTAAAACGCACCGCTCTGGCCGAGTTCGACAAAGCGACTCGCTGTGGGACCGATAGCAACCGGCAGATAGACCATCACCGCGCCGCGCTTCTGTGCCTCCGATGCTCCACTGAACCACACAAATGCCGCATCTTTATCGATGTCCTCGATGCGCCTAGTTAACGCCTTCTTGCTAGGGCACCCAATATGCAGCGGCGCCGCAAACATGGTCTCTTCGTAGTCCGGCCCCTCAAAAACTCGCTCCGCAAGCACCCGATGAGGGACAAACGGCGGCACGTGCAACCGAGCCTTATGAGCGCCCACAGCGAAGCCTTTTCCAGCGGTGAACTTCCCCGCGAAATGCATCCACCTGGGACCAAACCAGTTGTCAAGCCGGATGACGTAGAGACGAGCTGGCACATAGTCTAGAGCGACACCCAGAGCGAGCCCACACGCCTTCCCCATGAACTCCGCCGAATCTCCCTGCTGCGTGGAAACGAACTCTGCAACAGCCCTGTACATGGTCGCCTCCGAACGTCCGACCATCATACCTGTGTGACCACATACTGACTCGTTATGAAGACTGGGCCGTGGGTTCCGAGCGGATTGTAGACTATTCGTCAGCAACGACTTGGTACATACACCGTCGCTGACATCTCAAACGTGCGCCTTACTTGTGCTCGAATGTCAGCGAGGCGGAGTTGATGCAGTAGCGGAGGCCGGTGGGCTTGGGACCATCCGGAAAAACGTGGCCCAGGTGGCCTCCACAGCGGGCGCAGGTGACTTCGACGCGGCGCATGCCGAAGGTGGTGTCTTCGTGCTCGGCGATGGCTCTGGAGTCTTTGGGGATGTAGAAGCTGGGCCAGCCGCAGCCGGATTCGAATTTGCTGTCGCTGCCGAACAGGACGGCTCCGCAGCCGGCGCAAAGGTATTCGCCAGTGTCCTTGTTCTGGGTGAGAGCGCCGGTCCAGGGGCGTTCTGTGCCTTTTTGGCGGAGGACGTGGTATTGCTCGGGGGTTAGCGTGGCGCGCCATTCGGCGTCGGTGCGTTCGATCTTTTCGGGGGTCTGGGAGTCGGTCATTTGGCTTTGCATCCTCTGTGGATTGGATTGTTTGCGGAGGGATTTGGTTTCAGGGAGGTTGGATTCGTTGGTGGGCGGGGGACGCGAGAAGCAGATTCCCCTAAGGGGAATGACAGAAAGAAAAGCAAGGGCTAGAACAAAGGCAAGCACGAAAGCAGATTCCCCTGAGGGGAATGACAGA
>CAILBQ010000154.1 GCA_903832475.1 uncultured Acidobacteriota bacterium
CTTATGTAGCGGAGTTGATTACCGGGCCTGTGTTCTATGCAATTCTGCCGGCCTGCGGACCGCTTTACGCCTTTGGCAAGGACTGGTTGCATGGAACGGTCACCCGCCCCGATTTGATCCGGCTGAGCGGCATGCCAAATGCGTTTCCGTCCTTGCATATGGGCACGGCGATGATTTTCGCGCTCTTTGCCCCCAATCGCATGTGGCGCGCGGGGGCTATCATTTTTTTGATGGCCACCGCGTTGGCCACTCTGGTTACAGGCGAGCATTATGTCATCGACCTGGTGCCGGGCCTGATTTTTGGATGCTACGCAGCGTATATGGGCAGCCGGCGCTGGCGCAGGGCGTTGCTGTATCTCGGCGTGGGCATGACATGGTCGTTGTCGATCCGCTTCGGCTTTCACGTCCTTATTGGGGCGCGCTGGCTTCCCATTGCGATGACGGTCTTCAGCCTGGCGCTGGCTTTCTACTCGGTCTGCAAAGAGTGGGCCGTTTCGCCGCAGCCGGAAGCAAGCGATGCCATCACACCGACGGAAGCCGTCATGACGCCTTAAGGGACGCGTCACTCCGCAACTCGGCGCCGAGTAAAGCCGACTGAACTCACTCTGTCCAGGTCCTGATCGTGCACACTACTTTAATTTTCCTTCCCTGCCGGGGCAGGCATGAATTCAACCATGTCGCCGGCTCGTGTCTGGCTTTCCAGGACAGTACCGGCAGGGAGCTCAAGTACAGACCTCGCTGTCAAGCAGGCAGAGATACGCCAGGGCCCGACAGCGTGTCTGACCTTACGCACGCGCCGCGTGCGGTCGAGGTAGACGAGGTCAATGGCAAAGCGCATGAAGAACGTGTGCACCGCTTCGCAGGGGGCGATCCACAGGCCTCCCCCAGGGTCAAGGCTGTTGCGCCCCAGCAGGCCCGTGCGGCGCTTGCTGCCGTGATCTGCGACCTCGAGGCTGGCGGCGAGGACGGTGCCGCGCGTGAGGTTCACGACCTGCATTCGAATATCGGGAGAGGCTTCCTGGCGCGATTTTGAGGAACTCATGTAGCACTCCGCGCGCACTGGCGCGCCTGATCATGATTCAAACCAACAGTCTGATCCATGTGGTTGTCTGGATCATAGCGCCGGGGTTCTTGAGTCGTAAAACAAATGCCGCACGGCAGCGAGTGAAACCAGCTGCAGTGCGGCGATTGTGGCGTTGGAAAGCGCATTCAGTCCGACTACTGTGTGGCGGAAGATCCCGTGGCCCCGGGTCCGCCCATCGTGCCGTCGATGATGAGGGGCTTTTCCGGAGCGTTGCTCTGGATCAGCTTCTCCACAGGGATCTTGGCCGGTTCGGGCGCTGTTCCAGGTGCTGCAGTGGCTGTGACCGATTTGCCATCCGGTTGATGCATGGGAATATCTGAGTTGGCAGGCAGAAACTCCTTGGGGAATTTCGGCGTTGGCAGAGGAGTATCCGCTGGGATGGCGGGTACGATCTCCGGCGTTACAAACACGATTAATTCAGTGTTGGTTTTGGTGACCGACATGGACTGGAAGAACTTGCCCAGGATCGGAATGTCTCCGAGGAAGGGAATCTTCTGGAACGTTTCGGTATCACGATTGTCGAGCAGGCCGCCGATGGCGAAGCTCTGACCGTCTTGCAGTTCCACTTCCGTCTTTACCTTGCGGGTGTCGATCGCGGGAACCGTGAAGCCGGAGAGCTGGACGGCGTTGGTGAAGTCAAGCGAGCTGACTTCAGGAGCAACCTGCAAACGGATGGTGCCACGCGGCGTGATGGTGGGGATGAAGTTCAACCGGACGCCATATTCCTTGAACTGAATGGAAACGGTCGGTCCCGCGCCTGACGCACCGCCCTGTACGACTGGGTAAGGATACTCACCTCCGGCCAGGAAGCTGGCTTGTTTGCCGTTTTGGGCCATCACGTTGGGCTCGGCGAGAACCTGCACCAGACCCTTGGATTCCAGGGCTTCGATGGTGGCGCCCAGGTTGATGCCGGGATAGAACGCCATCAGATTCAGCGCATTGGAGATCGTCGCCGACGCGGGTGTTGAGCCGCTGGGTGTGGAGACGGTGGGTGGAGAGAACTGACCGGTGGAAAGCGTCCCAACCGTATTGCCGAGTCCAGTGCTGAACAGGTTCAGGCCAAGCTGTCGGCTCTTGCTGCGGTCGACACTGGCAAAACGTACCTTTAGCAGGATCTGGGCATCGCCTGCGGGGACCTGGACATACAGCAGATTCACCACTTTGCCGCCCACATTGGCGATCTGTACAGCACGATCGGAGCTGGCCAGGTCTTTCACCGTTCCACGCAGGAAGACCGAGCCGTTTTCGGTAGTGATCTTTAGGGGCTGGCCGGGCAATTCCGTGCGTAGTTCGCGGCGGATGGCTTCGAGACGTTCCGGCGGCACCAGCGCGCTGGGGCGAACCGACACGTTGAAGATCTGACGAACGCCGCCGGCCTCCCAGATGATGAGGCTGGTTTCTCCGGGCGCTTTGCCGTTGACCAGGATTTCCGTCGGACTCACGGCGGTGGCTTCGGCAAACTCGCCAAGGCCAACGGAGACGCGCTCGACGCGCTTGGTGCAGTCCACCAGTACTGATTTGCCGACCGTGACCGACAAATCGTTGGTCGAGTCCTGGCTGGTAAGGCCGGTCGATTCCTGCGGCGTGGCCTGCGCGAAGGCGACCGGCACGGTGCAGGTGGAACCTGCCATCAAACAGAGAAGGATATTGCGAGCGATCGAGTTCACTGTGTTCCCCCGGAAGAAGCAAATTTGGCGTCGCTGCGCTTCGATCCGTTGTAGACCTGAATGGAAAAGCTTTCTGCAGCGGGTTTGCGAACGACTTTAGCGACTGAAACGGTGTGCGCCTTTACCGGGGGAGTATCGCCGGCGAACAAGTTGGCTACCGCTGTGCCGGCTGTCTTAGTGATCGTCGTGTCCAGCGGATTGCGCAGCACGAGTTGAATCTTGGTCTGGTTGCTGGCCAGGCTCAACGACTCCGCCTGGTCGGGCGTAACCAGCAGGTTGACCACCTGTACTGGCTTTGGCTTGCCGTCGCTGTCCTTCTGAATGTCGGTGCCGGCAGAGAGCACTTCGATGTTCTGCAACAGCGTCTTCACTTCGGGACCGGTCGTCGGAACGACAGGACCGGGAGGAACGCCGGAAATCAGGACATCGACCCGCATGCCGGGAGTGACGAATCCGGCCACGCCGACCACGTCATCCACTTTCACCGCGCAGGCTCGCATGCCGTCGCGAATGGTGGCTGCCAGTCCGCCGCCCGACCCCGTCGGGGCCAACCGGTCATCGAGGATCGCCTCACCCTGATACAGGTTCGAGACGACGCCGCGGCCAATCGCTGCGTCCTGCTTGAGGATCGCGCCCTTGGGCAGCGCGCCGGCGACCTCGATGGTGGTGAGATTGTTGGCTGTCAGCACGGTTCCGATCTTCAGATCGCTGGCTGCGGCAATCACACGAGTCGTTGCCGGGCCGTGAACTGCCGAAATGCGGGCGC
>CAILBQ010000155.1 GCA_903832475.1 uncultured Acidobacteriota bacterium
AGGTTCGTTCCGCAAATGCGAATGTTCGAACCTCTGGACTAAGCCGCGTTCTGTATATCCTGGACGAACCGACGACTGGTCTTCACTTCGATGATGTTTCCAAGCTGCTGACAGCGCTGCGCAAACTGATCGATGGCGGGGGTTCGCTGGTCGTCATCGAGCATAATCTGGATGTGATCAAATCCGCCGACTGGGTGATCGACCTGGGGCCCGAGGGTGGATCCGGCGGCGGCCAGATCGTTGCTGTCGGTACGCCGGAAGACATTGCTGCGAATCTGCATTCGTACACTGGTCAGTGGCTCGCAAAGGTGCTGTAACGGAATTTGAAGGGAACGTCGAACTGTTCGACACGCTCCAGCAGATCTCTATGCTCGCTACCTGGCCTATAGTCCGTCCAAATGAAAGAAATTGATGCCCAAAACTGGGATTGAGGTACTGAGTGCATCGCTTGCTTCTTTGCTTGATTTTGTTGGCTGTGCCCGGGTGGGCGCAGGATTCGTCCAGCGTTACCGGCAAGCCACCTGCCGGAGGGGTAACTGGCAAGACAGGGGATGAAGCCGTGTCTCCCGAAGTGGCGAAGGCCGAAGCTGCCATCGTAAAGAAAGATTTCAAGTCTGCGGAACCTCTGCTGGATGCATGGCTGGCGCAACATCCGCAGGATTCGCGGGCTCTTTTCGATTCTGGCTACCTTGCCGACGCGCAGGGACGGAGTGATGACGCGGCAGCGCTTTACAAGAAGGCGCTGCAGGCCGATCCAAAGAGCTTTGACGCTGAAATCTCTCTCGGCTTACTGCTGGCGCGAATCGGCAAGACTCGTGAGGCGCGTCCCGCCCTGGAGGCGGCGACCACCCTCGATCCGGGGGCCGCAGGGCCTACAGCCAAAGCCAAGGCATGGCGTGCCATGGCGCAAATCGACCTGGCCGGACTTGACGGCAAAGCGGATACAGATCAGGCGTCGATTGATCTTCTGGAAGCCTTGAAGCTTTCTCCTGAGTCAATCGACGACACGCTGATGGCGGCGCGAATCGCCGAAGCAAGCGGAGACGCGGCTACGGCGGAAACAGCATACCGAAGAGCGCTGGCCAGGACGCCGGACTCGAATGCAGCGCAGGCTGGCCTGGCACATCTGCTGATCGCCCAGAAGAAATATCCCGAGGCAGAGGACCTGCTGCAGGCTGCCGTCAAGAAATCGCCGGAAGACGCTGCTCTCGTAGCGCAACTAGCTGCCGTAATGGTGGCGGAGGACAAAGCGGATGCGTTGCCGCTCTTGCAGAAATATCACCAGCAGCATCCCGGCGATGCAGCCATGACGCGGATGCTGGCGCAGGTGCTGGCCGATGCTGGTGAATATGCGGAGTCCGATCAGCTGTACGTCACATTGTTGGGAACTCAACCTAAGGATGGCGACCTGTGGGCGGGTCATGGGCAGAACCTGATTCGTCAACACCGATACCCTGAGGCGGTGAAGGCATTTGATCGTGCCACTTCGCTCGATGAGACCAATGGAGAGGCATGGAGCGGGCTTGCGTTCGCCTCCTTTCAGACGCATCAGCCCGAAATCACACTACATGCATTGACGATGCGGTCAAAATATCTTCCGGAAAGTGCAACAATATACTTTCTTTGGGCGACGGCGTACGATACGCTTCACGACAAGAAGCAGGCCTCGGCCTACTATCATCATTTCCTGGACTCCGCAGCGGGGAAACTCCCAGATCAGGAATGGCAAGCTCGGCAACGGTTGAAACTGCTTGATAAGGCTCCCTGAGTTGTCGTAGAAACGGGTATTCGTGGAGGTACGATCATGCGTCCCATGGTTCCCACCGCAGTCCTATCCATCCTGATGCTGAGCCTGAGTGTGCGTCCAGCGGTCGCTGCTATCGATGACAAGCTGCCCGATGCGCAGAGCATTGCGGCACTCGAGGCACGAGCTAACCAGGCTTCGCCCAAAGATCAGTGCTTTCTGTATGCCGAATTAGTCCACGAAATGATCGAATTTTCGTCCGCGCAGTATGCCGCGGGTGAAGTCGATAAGGCGCAGCAAACCTTACGCAGGGTGAATGGATTCGCGCAAAAAATTCATATTGCGATCACCAACGACGAAAAGCGTCTGAAAAACGCTCAAATTCTTTTGAGACACACCGCTTTTCGACTCAATGAGCTTTTGCACACCAGTTCGCTTGAAGATCGGCCCTTAGTCGAGCAGACGCTTTCGCAGTTGAATCAGGTTCAAACCGAGACCATGATGCAGGTCTTCCGCAAATAGGCTCGCCTTTGACTGTAGTTTTGCGCGACTCAAGCGCAGCCGGTATGATGAAGCCGTCCGGCCTATGACACCTATTCGAATCTCACTTTCCGTCCTACTTTTCACGGTACTTGCCTGTCCTTTGCTTCGCTCACAACACTTGCCATCAGCGAAGTTGAGCGAGGCTGAGGTTGAGGAGATCCGCGAGAACGGTGTCTTCCCCGATATGCGCATCAAGTCCTACACGAAGTTTGTAGAGCAGCGCGCCATGCACATCAAGAGCCTATCGGGACGTCCCAAGTCAGCTCAGCGGGTGCTTCAACTCGACAGTAGTCTGCAGGATCTGACCGCGCTGATGGATGAGTTGGGCAGTAATTTGGATCAGTATTCGGATCGCCATGCGGATCTGCGGAAGTCACTGAAGGAGCTCAGCGAAGCGTCGCCGCGCTGGGTGAATATTCTGCGATCTTTGCCAGGGGAATCGGGATTTGATGTCTCGCGGAAAGAGGCAATCGAAAGCGGCGAAGAACTTGCTGACCAGGCCAACAGGCTGCTGAAAGAGCAAACGGAATACTTTGCCACGCATAAGGAAGAAAAGGGACAGGAGCGAGGCGACCCCGCACTGGAAACTAAGCCACAATAACCTCGATCTCATTCCACTGGGGGAAACCTACTTCGAGGGTCTGCACGACTTGTTACGGATTCAGTCTAGTCAGGCGCGGCTCACTGAAACAGCTTCATCAGGCCGGTGGGCTCCAGATCCGGGAAGAGCAATCTTGCGGCCTTGCCGGTACTCGACAATATGGCCTCCGCAGCCAAGTGACCGCTCCGAGCAGCCGATTCCATCGTAGAGGGCCAACCGGTAGCGATCCAGTCGCCGGCCAGGAAACAGTTCTGCCATGGCGATCCGGAAGCAGGCCGAAATTGGTCCACGCCGGGCGGAACTCCAAAGGTGGCGCGCATCTCTTTGATGAGAGCCATCTTCAAGATTTTCGCCGTGGCTGCTTCCGGGAAAAACTCGATAAGCTGAGCGATGGCTCTCCGCAATGCTTCTTCCCTGCTGAGAGACGCAAATTCGCGAGATGCGCTGATGACGAGTTCGATGTAGCTCGAGTTTTCATCGCGCAGGGGCTGCCAATTGGATTTGTGGTACATCCAGTGAATGTCGCGATCGAGCAGCACGGCATGGTCAAGGTCGGTGATTTTTCGGTCAAACCACAAATGCACACTGCAGATCGGCCAATGTTGCAACTGTTCAAGTTGCTTGGCGAATTCGCTGGCAAGATCGCTCGAAGGCAGAGCAGGTAACAGCCTGGCGGTGGCCTCGAAGGGAAGCGCGAGGAGCAGGAAGTCCGAAACGAAATCGCCAGAGGTGCTTCTTGCGGTCCACTGCTGTTCATTCGCGTCCCAGCATCCTGACGCTACATTCGTGTTGTATACAATCTGACCGCCTCGTCGCGACAGATACTCCTCGGCGCCACGATAAAGTTCGCTCAAGGGAACAGTGCTCATGCCCATACTGCCTGCGTAAGCCGAGTTCATGAAGAGCTCTCGAATCACCTTGACTGCGTAGGGCAGAGCGATCTGGTCCAGGTCGGCATTGAGCGCACTCGCAATGACGAGGCGCCAGAATCGCTCCATGGTGCCGGGGGTCTGGTGGTTCCGATCCAACCAGTGCTGTAGACTCTCGTCGGGGTCGGGTCTGCTCATCCGTATCATCGCCGAAAAAGCCCGCATCAGCGCCACCTTGTCTCCGGTCGTGTAGCAATCCGCTTTCAGGATGGCGGGAAGTCCGTGCAACGGCGCTGGAAGAATCGACGGCGCGAGAACCGACTGTCTGCCGCCTGGCTCGATCAGGGTCATACGGCTATCCCATCGAATCTTTTCGGCGACTCCAATGCGCTCGTAAAAGCCCACCAGATTGGTGCAGCAGCCGAAGAGAACATGCTGGCAGTTGTCGATGATCTCGCCAGCACCGGGATGGAGGTACGAAGAAGCGCGGCCGCCGGGATACCCTCGGCGCTCCAGCACAGTTACTTGAAAGCCCGCGTCACACAGCGCACACGCGGCCGCTAATCCGGCGACGCCCGCACCGACGACCGTTACGGTTTGACCGGATTGTAGGGAAACATCGGGTGTTGCCGGTGGGATGGAGATGTCTCGCATGGTTCTACTTTGAGGATAAACGCCCGAAGAGACGAATCATTCCCATACGCGAGAGACCCCTGGACAAGATGAAAAGCTTTTGCGAAGTCGGAACGCTGATGCGCTCGGAAAACACGTCGTAGTTGGCGCTTTCGATGCGCTTGAGGAGTTGATGATAGATAGAAACCAAGACCCACAGCGCTGGGCGGCTTTCAGCATCGATCAATGGAAGCAACTGCTGAGCCGACCGGTAGTACGCCTCGGCCCGAAGACCGAGCGACTTCAGCAAATCATGCTCGGCCGTAGTGATTGCCGCGCCTTTTCTGTGAACAAGCTGATCGATGGAGATTTGATGAGCAGCAAGATCTTCAAGAGGAAGGTAGATGCGATTGCGTTCCGCATCTTCCCGTACGTCGCGGAGAATGTTTGTTAACTGGAAGGCAATCCCGGTCTCTTCAGCGAGCTTTTCCGCACGCGGATCGGAATAGCCAAAAATACGGATGCACACCAAGCCGACCACAGAAGCGACCAAGTAGCAATAACGATAGAGATCTGCGAACGTGGCATAGGTGTCTGGCGTCTCGTCAGGCCGAGCTTCGAGGTCCATCGTTGTTCCGGCGACCAGTTCATCGAGCAGCGTGAAAGGAATGTGGAACCGAGCTGCAGCATCGCGCACCGCAACAAAAACGGGGTTTCCCGTAGGCATGCCTTGTCGGGCTTCGTGCCATTCAGCGAGCCACCCATTGAGTTGGCGGCGACGCTCTTCACGGGTGAAGCTCTCGTCGTCGGACAGGTCATCTGCCTTGCGCATGAAAGCGTAGATCGCACAGATAGCATTCCGTCGCGGCCGGGGCAGGGCGACAAAGGAATAATAAAAATTCTTTGCTTCGCGCTTGGCAATTGCCCGACAGGTCGCATACGCCTCCTCAAGCGAAGGGACTGCCTGCGAATGCAGCACGGGACTTTCTGCCATTTGAATCGTCATGGCCGCTGGCTCTTGAGTCGGACGCCTGGCAGGAATTTTCCACAGACTGCGCGAAACGCCAGGCTGAGTTTCGTCGCTTTTGAAATCGACGGACGAGCGGCAAGCACGTCGTAGTCGCACTTTTCGATGGCACGCAGTATTTCTAATCCGCCACGACTGAACAGGTCCAGATCCAAAGCAAGGTCAGCATCGACCTTGCCGATCAGCGGAAGCCCTTCGGCAAAGAGGGTGCGCGCCCAGAGCACTTGATCCGCCAACAGGGCGCGAAATTCCGCTGGAGAATGGCCTGACGCTACTCCATCGGCAATCATGGATTCCGTCACGCGAAACCGATCCATCGCATCCTGGGGGAGATAGATGCGGTTGCGGTCGCGATAGTCAGGGGCAACATCCTGCCAGAAATTCGCCAGCTGCAAAGCCGAACAGGTTGCGTCAGACAAACGGAAGCGCTCAGCGTCGGAATATCCACAGGTGTACAACACGAGACGCCCAACGGGATTGGCTGAGAAGCG
>CAILBQ010000156.1 GCA_903832475.1 uncultured Acidobacteriota bacterium
ATAGGTTCTCTTGAACTTCCTGCGAAGGGCAACAAAATCAAATGTTGGATGAGAGTCCCGCGACCCTCCTGTCTGCCCTTCTATAACATGTAGGTAAACCGGCTTGATGTGATTCAGCACCCCCACTACGTGCTTGAAGAGGGTATTTGGGTTGCTGTCGTGAATATCGTTGACCGTGCTAAGCGGGGAAACTCTCAACCCGAATCGCTCTTCGCCGACCTCCCCGATGACGGCCTTCGTGACTTCTGTCAGGAAGCGGGTGCGGTTGCTGATTGAACCGCCATATTCATCGATTCTATTGTTGGTCCCTTCGCAAAGAAACTGGTCAATCAGGTATCTGTTGGCTGCGTGGACCTCAACCCTGTCGAACCCGGCTCGCAATGCGTTCTTCGCGGCGACGGCGTAAGCGTCGACGATCTCTCGAATCTCTCCTACCTCAAGTGCGCGTGGCTCCGATACATCTGTAAATTCCCCATCGACAAAGATCTCCGCCTTTGCCCTGACCGCGGAAGACGCCACAGGAAACTCCCCGCCCGGCTGCAAGGAGGTGTGCGAGATTCGGCCAACATGCCACAGTTGGAGAAATATCCTTCCGTCGCAGGTATGGATGGCGTTCGTTATCAGTTTCCAGCCCGCGATTTGAGCCTCCGAATAAATCCCCGGCGTACTAGCATAGCCTTGTCCCTGGGCGCTGATCTGGCTAGCTTCCGACAATATTAGACCAGCTGATGAACGTTGCTTATAGTATTCGCCATCAGCTCAGTCGGAACGCCACCCTCTGCGGCTCGATTTCTCGTGAGCGGGGCCATGACAGTGAGCTTGGACAACTCCAGTTCTCCCAGCCGGTATGGAGTGAAGACTATTTCGAGAATTGGCGTCGGCATGGGCGCTCCAGCGGGCGCACAGTTATGCTGAGAGTGTGCTGGCCTCTGTGCACTATCGGCGGTTCGGCGGCCCTTGAATGTATCGGACAGCACAGCCCACTCTGGTCAATGGTCACCATACTGTGAGGATGAGTGCCCCCCTTAAAGCGCTCGTGCAAACTGGTCGTTTATGGATTCAACTGCACCTGCAATTAGTCTGGAGACACGAATGGCTTCCTCAACAATACCGATCCTCCTGGATGCGGTGCGCGATGCCGCGCAGCCCATCACAGGCTCGCCGTCCGACTATGATTCGCTTCTGACATTCATCGGCGACACGAGGGTCGTTTTACTCGGAGAGGCTTCTCACGGAACTAGTGAGTTCTACAAGGCGAGAGCGCAGATTACTGAACGCCTTATCTGCGAAATGGGATTTTCCGCGGTCTGTGTTGAAGCTGACTGGCCAGATGCACATCGAGTCAACCGCTTTGTGCGAGGGGACAATACAGATGTAGATGTCTCTATGTCTCTGAGCGGCTTCAAGCGTTTTCCCACATGGATGTGGCGCAATACAGAAGTGTTGGAGTTCCTCGGGTGGTTGAGATCACACAATGATCGTCTGGAGACGGATGAACGCGTCGGATTCTACGGACTCGACCTCTATAGCATGCATGCTTCGATGGAGTGTGTACTGCATTACCTCGATAGCATCGATCCCGATGCTGCCCGCCGGGCGCGAAATCGCTATGCCTGCTTCACTCAATTTGGGGATAATCCTCAACGTTATGGTTACGCTGCGGGACTAGGTCTCCGGCCCTCTTGCGAGAAGGAAGCTATCTCTCAGCTGTTGGACCTGCAGCGAAACTCTCTGCTCCAATCTCGAATGGACGGATTGGCCGCATAGGACCGGGTCTTTGACGCCGAGCAGAACGCTCGAGTAGTCAAGGATGCTGAGGAATACTACCGGGCGATGTTCGGCGATTCCGTTTCGTCCTGGAACCTCCGTGACCAACACATGATGGAAACCTTCGTCGCCTTGTCTGATCATTTGAGTCTCCGACAGCCATCCGCAAAGCTCGTTGTCTGGGCCCATAATTCGCACGTTGGAGATGCCCGGGCCACAGCCATGGGGCAGTCAGGCGAATGGAATATTGGTCAGCTCGTTCGGCAGAAATATGGAGATGATTGTCGAAGTATAGGCTTTACAACCTACTCTGGAACAGTGACGGCCGCATTCGAATGGGACGGCCGAACAGAACGGATTTGCGTAAGGCCGGCGCGTAAGGACAGCTACGAGCATCTACTGCACAACACAGGTATTCCAGCCTTCACACTCAATCTGGAGAAAGGTTCGCCAGTTTCAAATGCATTGCACGTCCCAATGCGCGAACGGGCCATAGGAGTGATCTACCGTCCGGAATCGGAGCTCGCGAGCCACTACTTTCAGGCATCTCTCTCGGACCAGTTCGATGCAGTCGTTCACTTTGATGAAAGCTTCGCTGTGGAACCAATGGATGGGATCGCCGAAAATGCCCAGGGGGAGCCTGCTGAAACGTTCCCATCTGGCATATGACTCTAAAGCCGAAAGGAAACAACAGCCGTATCCAGCCTGTAAGAGCGAGGATAAGGTTGTTGTCCATTTGTTTCGGAGTGTTTTGCAGTCTGGAGGCATTGGGCCAGCATCCCAGCCAGGGACTTCCCGCTTCTATCGCCAAGACTATTCCAAAAGTAGCTCTCGGCAAACCTCTCGCTTCACCCGTTCTGCTCCAGAAGGTGCCGGTAGACCTCGATCTTCCGTCGAGAAGGCGTGATGAGCTGTCTCATCTGAACAGTGCTGTCCAGTACTATCTTTCCGCAATCGCACAGATACAGACCGCTGGTTCTTCCAGCGACACTCAATATCGCGATCAAGCAATCGTCGATGGAAGACAGGTAGCGGAGCTTGCTTTCCAATCCGGACGGGCGGAAGCTGCCTTCGAATCTGTCTATGGAACAGGAATGCCAGGTCAGGATGCCGTCGGGAACGAAGAGCTGAGTTTGCGCACCGGAATAGCCTGGGTGAACGGACAAGTCATGAAATTGAGCGCGCAGCGGGCTGCCCTGCAAAAACAGCTTTCAGGAGCGAAGCGCGCCCAGCTCAAGCAGATCAAGGAGCAGATCGATCAAATTGACGACGCGATCAATCTCGACGGCGAAATGAACGACGCCCTCGCGAAAATCCAGGCGAACTCAAACCTTCTTGGCCATCCTGGTCTGGCAGGGGACATCGACCGGCTGCAACGCACAACGCCCGAACTGACTGGCGGCAAAGCGACACCATTCGCGCCTGCCCTCGAAAGCCTGAGCGGAGTTGCATCGGCTGGACTTACAAGCCAGGTCTCATCCCTATTTCAACTTCATGGAGCGAGAAGCGCCATCGACGATCTAATTGATCAGACGAAGGTGATCGAACAGGAAGCGGCCAGTCTGGAAGACCCATTGACGGCCATTGTCCAGAGGTCGATGAGTGTGGCACCATCCAATCTCCAAGAGGGGCAAGGCGGGAGCCAGACCTTTGAGTTTGGTCCCGGATTAACCAAGGAAAGCTTTGCAGCAACAAGCGCGACACTCAAGGCTCTCAGCGCGACTGCGGTGCCTCTAACCCAGGAAATCGTCACATTGGAGCAAGCCAGGGCGAACTTACTCGCATGGCGTACCGCAGTTAACCTGGAATACCGGGGTGTTGTTCGGTCATTGGTGCTTCGGTTCGTTGGGATCGCTGTCGTCCTGGGAGTGCTATTGATCCTTGGGGAAGTATGGAAGCGTCTCACGGTACGCTGGGTCCACGATGTCAGACGCCGAAGGCAACTCATGGGGCCACGCCGCATTGTGATCGGGTGTCTCTGCGCACTCGTGCTCTTTTTTGGCTGTGTGACACAATTTCATTCCCTTGCAACTGTCGCTGGTTTCATTGTCGCTGGCCTCGCGGTAGGGTTGCAGACGATTCTACTCTCCGTTGCTGCTTACTTCTTCATTATAGGAAGGTATGGAGTGCAGGTGGGCGACAGAATGACGATCACGGGAGTGACAGGCGACGTCATCGAGGTTGACTTGCTGCGATTCTACTTACTGGAACTAGCAGGGGACGGGGATGAACTGGCGCCAACCGGCCGCGTCGCGGTCTTCAACAACGCAGTCCTCTTTCAGGCTGGAATTCCCGTCTACAAGCAAATGCCAGGAATTGAC
>CAILBQ010000157.1 GCA_903832475.1 uncultured Acidobacteriota bacterium
AGAAAGATCGAACTTGGAGATGCCGATGTAAGTTTCCTTGAGAGGCTGCTCCTGGCTTTCTGAACTGGGGTCTTTTGGATTGAGGGCGAAGACGATTTGGAAGAGCGGCGAGTAGGCGGAGGAGCGATGGGGATGGAGTTCGGTGACCAGCTTTTGGAAGGGAAGGTCGCCGTGTTCAAAATCGCTGAGCACGGCGCTGCTGAGCTGTTGCAGAAGCGTGTCGAAGCCGGCCGCCGGGTCAACAGAGCAACGAAGGGCGAGCATGTTGACGAAGAGGCCAACGACTTCTTCTTCCTCGCGATGCTTGCGGCCAGAGACGGGAGTGCCCAGGCAGAAGTCGGTCTGGCCGACGTAGCGATAAAGCAGCGCGGCAAACAGACTCAGCATGAGGAAGTAGAGCGACGTGTTGTGGTCGGCTGCGAGGCGGCGCAGCTGGGCGGTGAGCGGGGCGTCGAGAGAGATGCGGAAAGTGGCGCCGGCGTAGGCCTGGTCGAGGGGGCGAGTCTTGGCGAAGGGCAGCTCAAGCAGGGTGGGCATGCCATCGAGGCGCTTGCGCCAATAGGCCAGCTGGCTGGCGTGCAGCGACGATTCCTTTTGCTCGCGGCGAGCGACGTCGGTATAGGTGCGGGAGACGGGTGGCAGGGCGGCCGGTTGTCCGGTGAGGGCTTCGAGATAGAGGGCGGAGATATCGCGGCGCAGGCGATTGAGCGACCATTGATCGGTCACGATGTGGTGCATGTTGTAGGCGACGACGTGGTGCTTGGGTGCTAGGCGAATGAGGTGAAAACGGATCAGGGGAGCCTGGTCGAGGAGGAAGGTTCGCCGTGATTGGGTGGTGAGTAAATCTTGAAGAGATTCGTTCTGATTTTCGGAAGGGGAGTCGCTGGAGAGGTCGGTGAAGGTGAGGGGTATGTCCGCCTGGCGCAGAACAACCTGAAGGGGCTGGCCCTGGCGCATTTCGATGCGGGTGCGAAGAGCCGGATGGCGGTTCGAAAGGGCTTGGAGGGCGATAAGCAGAACTTCGGGGTCGATCTCCTCGTGGATCTCCCAGGACTGGGGAACGTTGTAGGCCAGGGTGCCGGGTGAGAAGCGTTCGATGAGCCAGAGACGCTGCTGGGCGAAGGTCAGGGGCGCTGTTTCTTCTTCGTCGGAGGCGGAAGAGAGATGGGCCAATAACGCGGGCTTGCGCTGGCGAAGTTGCTCCTGGAGGGCCGGGGTTACAGCGTTGAGGGGCGCGTTGAGGCGCAGCTTTCCCTGGCTGGCGCGCAACTCGACGCCGAGGGAAGTGAGATGGGCGAGGAACTCGGCGGTGTTCATCTCCGCCGTGCCGAGGACGCCTGGTTGTTCAGGAGTGGCTGGCATGGGCAGTCACGTCCTCCGCGGTGCGGATCTGGCCACGACCCAGATCGATGTGTGCGGCCAGGGCGGCGATTGTGGGGTATTGGAAGAAACTGACCAGGCGGAGCTTAGGATCGATTTCCTTGCGCAGGCGGTCGTGGGCCTTGACCAGCAGCAGCGAATGGGCGCCAATGTCGAAGAAGCGGTCTTCGATGCCGATGTGTTCGGAATGGAGCAGGTCGCGAAAGACGCGGAGAATGGCGGCCTGGGTGGGGTTGCCGGGCAGGGTCGGGACGGTTGCCGGCTCTTTCTCGGAAACGGGTGCGGTCAGGCGGCTGCGATCGAGCTTGCCGTTGGGAAGGCGGGGGAACTGGGGCAGAACGACGGTGCTGGACGGCACCATGTACTCGGGCAGGCGCTCGCGCAGGCGTTGACGGAGACGCTGGGAGGGAAGAGGCTGACCGGGGCGCAGGACGAGGTAGGCCACAAGCTCTTTTTCTGCGGAATCCTGGCGGAGCAGGACGACGCTTTCGGCAATCTCGGGCTGCTGGCGAAGAGCGTGTTCGATCTCGCCAAGCTCGATGCGGAAACCGCGCAGCTTGACCTGGAAATCGGCGCGGCCGAGGAATTCGATGGTGCCGTCGCGACGACGGCGAACCAGGTCGCCTGTGCGGTAGAGACGCTTGGCGAAGGAGGACGTGACGAATCGCTCGGCGGTCAGGTCGTCGCGATGGAAATAGCCACGGGCCAGGCCCTGGCCGCCGATGTAGAGCTCGCCTGCGACACCTAGCGGGACCGGCTCCTGGTGCGGGTCGAGGATGTAGAAGGTGGTGTTCTGGATAGGACCGCCAATGGGGACGCTGGAGCTGGTGGCCGAATCGATCCGCAGGGCGGAGGACCAGATGGTGGTTTCGGTAGGGCCATACATGTTCCACAGGGCTTTGACGTGGGGGGCGAGAGTGTTGGCGAGGGTCGGCGTGAGCGCTTCTCCTCCGCACAGGGCCGTGAGGTTTTGGTCCCCGGGCCAGCCGGCGCTGAGCAGCATTTGCCAGAGAGCGGGTGTGGCCTGCATCACGGTGGGTATTTCGCGGGCGAGGTCTTCGAGCAGGGCAGGCAGGTCGGCGGGGGTTTGAGCGACGATCACTTCGCCGCCGACATAGAGGGGCAGGTAG
>CAILBQ010000158.1 GCA_903832475.1 uncultured Acidobacteriota bacterium
CGAAGCTCCTGAAAGCAGCAGGCCTACTGAGCAGCAGTCTCAGCCGAGCCAGCAGCCGTCCCAAGATCCGCTGGCAGAAATGCTCCCACCTCTTCGTCCTGCACAATCCCCAGCACGCCTTCAGGAACAAGGATAGGCGAGCCAAAAAATGAAGGATCCACAGGATGGTCGAGGTGAATTGCCTGCCCATCTCGTCGCGCTGAGAGCTGAATGACATCGATACTGCGCCTCCCGGTTGGGGGATCCTGCACAATGCGATAGAGAGCAACTTTTTCCCACGCTGGCAATTGCAAAGTGGCTGCTGGTGCAACGGCGAATCCACCGCTTGCTGAAGGACTTTTGAGATCGATCACCGCCATCGTATCCGGCGTGGCACGAAGGCGCACATTGATTCTGCTGTAATCATCCTGATCCTGGTGCTGAACGATCAACCCGTGCTGGTCCGCACGTCCTCGCTGCTCCAGACGAAAGTCACCCTGGGACAATACCAGCGGCTCTCCCTGCCTGCCGACGGTATGAAGCTGAATGTCCGTCGACTTCTTGATCAATTTCGCTTCACCCGACTTGAGCCGCGCGAGCATTTCCGGATCAAATTGCCACGGAGCTACGGCTTCGGCGGTTACGACGCCCTTTCCCAAAGCAAGGCGAAAGCCTAGTTGCTCTAAACTCACAGGATAAGTGGATTTATGCACCTTCAGGCTGTAAGTCGTCTCGACGCGAAACAGGTTCGCCGGGCCCTGTGCGCGCAGTTCCCGAATCCACTGCGATTCCAGTCCTGGTATTTCCATGCGCGCAAGCGTGCTTCCACGCAACCCAACCTCGACGACCGACAAAATTCCTAACGCTGCCCTACGCTGCAGTGGTGAGGCGCCAAAGTCTATCGGCACGTCTTCGTTCAACGCGAGCGAGACGCGCGGATGCTGAATGCGAACCGCCAACCGGTCCAGGAAGTTCATCTTGATAGCCGCCGCAATCTGCCCGTTTACATGAACCGATTGTTTCTCGATCATCTCGCGCAACGGCACTACAGTCGTGACGTCGCGGAATTGTACGGTGATAAAGATTGGCGGCAGCGCACTATCTTTTCCGTTCACGAGATTGATCTGTTGGCGAATCGGCTCGGCAAACGCGGGCAGGCCATTCAGATGAAGTTCTGTTAAATGCAAGTCGTCAAGGGTAGCGGTTTGTGTCGGGGTAATGATCAGATCGATCGCCAGCCGCAGGTGCGCGCTGTCAATCTCTGCAACGCGCGTGCTCTGCACCTTGACCCCACCAAGAGCACCAGGAGTGGTTGCGAACGAACTGCCCGTCTGCCGGGCATACACTCGTCTATCAGGAAACCCAGCGATGAGCAGAGCACAGAGGAGAAAGGACACCAGAAATGTTCTCACCAGCCACGCTCGCCGTAATGTACACATTGCAATCCTCCTGTACTCACCTTAGCGGCAAATCTTCACGCAGCTGCGAAGATTTATTTTGCGCAGATTTGCCCAGCAGTCTCGCTATTCTATAAAGGACTATTCACCATTCAGATTCAGAGAGTCCGGGAAGGAGCGTTGCGATGGCAGACAGTACTCAGCGCCAAATACGAGAGTTATTTGACGCTGCCAGTGAACTTCCTGTCCCGGAACGCGCTGCCTGGGTTGAATTGCGCGCCCAGGGCAACCGTGAAGTAGTCTCCAGCGTCATGCGTCTGTTGAACGCAGCGAGTGCCAGCGGAGGGTCGTTCTTGTCCGAACCGGCCTGGAAGCGCGAGAAGCCCGCGTTGCAGGAGGGTATGATGATCGGGCCCTACCGTGTGCTGCGCGAGTTAGGCTCAGGCGGAATGGGGGTGGTCTATCTCACCATGCGTTCGGATGAAGTCTTTCGTCGCCTTGCCGCTCTGAAAGTCATACGGCCTGAACTGCGCGGCAACCCGGTGAAAGACCGCTTCCTGCAAGAGCGCCACATCCTGGCAAAGCTCGACCATCCAAATATTGCGCGCATCATCGACGGAGGCACAACCCCCGACGGGCTGCCCTATTTTGTGATGGACTACATTGATGGCCAGCCCCTTGATGTCTTCTGCAAAGAAAAGCGCGCCAGCATCCAGCAGCGGCTCAATCTATTTCGCCAGACGTGCGAAGCGGTGCAGTATCTTCACGACAACAATGTGCTTCATCGCGATCTGAAGCCGGCAAACATCCTTGTAACTCACAATGGTCAAGTGAAGCTGCTGGACTTTGGTGTTTCCAAGCTGGGTGGCGAGTTTTCCAGTACCCTCACTACCGGGCTACCCATACTTACCGCGGGCTACGCCAGCCCGGAGCAGATAACTTCAAAGTCAGTCACCTCGTCTTCCGATATTTACTCCCTGGGAGTCGTGCTGTATGAACTGCTGACTGGTGTCAGACCGCTCAAATTCGACGGCCTCGGGCTTCCAGAAATTCTAACGGCTGTCACAACTAAAATTCCTCCCAAGCCGAGCCAGATGCCATTAAGCGAGGATGCGGATCCTGAGCGTGTGCTTGCCTCGATACGGCCTCAACTTGTCGGGGATCTCGACAGCATTCTCATGATGGCTCTGCGCAAAGAGCCTGAGCGTCGCTATGCTTCTGCAGCCGACTTTTCGGCAGACGTCGAGCGCTATCAGACGGGGCGGGCTGTTATCGCCCGCGGGGATGGAAAGGCCTACATTGCAAGTCGCACCCTGCGGCGTCATCGCGGCCAGTTTGTTGCCGGCTGCATCATTGCGTTATCGCTTGCATTCGGAGGCTGGGGCTTGTACGAACACTTTCAGGATCAGGCCAAGATACTCAGCATGAGCCGGAATTACGAATCTGCTCTGCAGTCGCTTCGGAAAGAGAAGGCTATCGGCAATCCGGAAACGCCAGGTCATGTAACTCAGGATGTGAATCGTCTCACTGCCGACTTTGAGGCGAAAACCCCGTCTATCCTGCAAAGCCATTTTGTTTCAAGGAATGCAACTAAGGATCTGGTGCAGCAAAGCCTGGCTTATTATTCCGAGGCGGCGACCGCAACCGGGAATGACGCGTCCGCAGTCGCGGCTCTTGGAAGGGCCTATCTTGCCGTCGCTGAAACCCAGTGGAGTCTCGATCGTCCCAGCCTCAACGATGCTATTGGCGCCAAGCGAACCTGCTTACTGGCACTAACGACAATGAAGGTGAGCCAGAGCGCAGCCAAGAGCGCTGAGGTCCAGCAAGTCGCTCAGCAAATCACTACAACACTGTTGCAGAATCCGGAAGCTCAACAGATGGGCGGCCATGGAACGGACTAGCAGGGCAACTTAACTTGCAGCAAGCTTGTCGTAGAGCCACGCGCGCGCAAATTCCCAGTCGCGCCGAACTTTGGCGACACTTTCTCCCACGATGTCCGCCGTTTCCTCGTTGGTATAGCCGCCAAAAAAGCGGAGCTCAACGACCTTGGCATTCTCCGGGTATAACTCGGCAAGCTGGCTCAGCGCATCGTCCAGCGCCACAATTTCAGCATCCTTACCGGAGGCCACATGGAACGCTTCATCCAGTTCGATCTGAATTCCATCTCGTTTGCGTGCGTGCCGGCTGCGCGCATCGTCCACCAGGATACGCCGCATTTGCGTAGCAGCCACCGCGAAAAAATGCCCGCGGTTATTCATCTTAAGCGGTTCACCACCGAACAGGCGGAAATATGTTTCGTTCACCAAAGCGGTGGTCTGCAAAATATGACCAGGTCGCTCGCCGCTCAGATACCGCGAGGCAAGCCTGTGCAGGTCCGCGTACACCACGCGAATCAACCGGTCTGAAGCCTCTTTGTCGCCTTCGCTGGCATTTTGCAATAACTGCGTAATTTGCGCCGAATCCATTCTTGTTCCCCCATTCAGGCGTGTGTACCAATATACGCAAGCTGTCCGCCGCGCCGCAGGATTCCTCGACGAATGTTTCGCGGACAGAATTTATTGCGGAGCTGAAAGCGCAGTCCAGTCGATATAAACGGTCTGCTGGCCGGGAGAGGGTAGAAAAAGGTCGAGTGAGTTGTAACTGGTTTGTTGCTTGGGAAGCTGCACCGTCGCTCCCGGTGTTCTTACCGTAACGCGCAAGGGAGCAGCCGGGAACATGGCTCCTGTTAACTGGCCGCCAGGTATCGCGAAATTGTCGCTGCGCACAATTGTGACATGCCCTCGCGTCGCCGTCGCGTCACCAGTCCAGATGAGTGTTCCAGACAGCGGAGCCGAAGCGGCATGAGGGATTCCCTGATTTGAAGGAAGTTGCCCACTGACCTTGGGCCGCGGAGAATCGACCTGCAGAGGTGTAGTTGCCGCATTCGGTGCAGGCTTGCCGTGCGTCTTGTCTAGCTCGGGAATGTTCATTGCGGGATGCTGAGTCGATGATCCATTTTGTCCACCGGGTTTGCTGTTCGTGTTAGGCTGGTTGCCTGCACCGGACGTGCTGCCATCTGTGGACTTGCCGTCTGATGCGGACTTGTTTGTGTCTGATGCAGACTTATTCGTGTCTAACACGACCTTATTCGTGTCCTCATCCTCGTGCAGCTTGTGGTAAACGAGCCAGCCGCCTCCACCAAGCGCAGTGAGGACCAGGAGAATGCCCGCAGCAATCAGCGCAGTTGGCGATTGCTTACGTGGCTTTGAATATCCTGCATCTTGAACGTACCCCGTATCTTTGGGTATCGGCGTTACGATTCCCGCGTCCTTGCCGGCCTGCACCGTATCGACCAATGTCGGCGTGCGTACTTGCTGACGGAAACCGCTTTGCTTGGCGCCGGTCAAGGGCACGACAGTCTCGACCGGTTTGAATTCCGGTGTCTCTGTGGCCCCGCCTTGCGGCAAAACCACGGTCTCGCGCCGCTGTGCTGTTCCAGGTCCCGCGCTGGGCTTCGCCGTTTCAATCACCGTTGCGCTGCGCGAAGTGGGTAGAGGCCGTGCAATCGTAATCCGATAGGCATTCAATGCGGCGATAATCTCTTCGCAGCTTTGCGGACGATCTTCCTTGGCTTTCTCCAGGCACCGCAGCGTGATTTGATTCAGTTCCGGCGGCAGGCCAGTCTTGCGCATCATCGGCGGAGTCGGGGGCTGCGTCACATGCGCCGTCTTGATGTCATGTTCGGTTTCATAGCCTTCGCCGCGATCGAATGGCGGCCAACCCGTCAGTAACTCATAAAACAGGCAGCCGAAGCTATAAATGTCGGAACGATGATCGACATCGCGAGGATTGCGAATTTGCTCCGGACTCATGTAGTCCGGTGTCCCCAGCCGCGAATTGATCTGCGTCAGCATGCGGCCGGTACGCAGCACCTTGGCGATGCCAAAATCCATGACAAAGGCATGACCGTCGCGGTCTACAAGTACGTTGGACGGCTTGATGTCGCGATGGATGATGCCATTGCTATGCGCAAATCCCAGGCCGGAAAGAATCTGTGTGCCTATGTCCAGAGACTCCGGCACGGTAAGTGGGCCGCGCCGTGAATTGAGGATGTTTTCCAGATCCTGACCATCGACAAATTCCATCACCAGGTAGCTGCTTCCCGACTCTTGCCCGACTTCATAAATGCGAACGATATTGGGATGAATCAGCTTGCTTTCGCCTTCGTTTTGAAAGCGAGCTTCAACCTCGGGTATGCCCTGAAACTGGCTGTTGAGAAACTTGATCGCTCGCAGTTGCGCAGACACCACATGCTTCGCCAGCCATACTTCGGCCATGCCGCCTTCGCCGAGCTTTCTCACCAGGATGTAATCGCCAATCCTGGCCCCTACGTTGGCTTGGATCGCCATGTCGCTTCCCTGAGTATCTTGCTGAGTTAGTTGTTGATCCTTGATCTCTTTTTGTCGCTGGACAGAAGTATACCGTCCCCTCGCTCTCGAAACGGAAGTCTTTTATTGGACCATTTTCAAGTGATCGCATCCCCACTGGTTGCCCATGCTGCAGCCTTTGCCAAGATATTCCCGAGCCTTGGCGCTATCTTTCCCAACCCCGTTGCCGGTGCGATATAAGTCTCCGAGATCACTGCATCCATTGGCATTTCCGCCATCACACGCTTTGGCATACAGACCCGCCGCGCGTGGGTAATCCTGGTTAACACCCTCTTTATCCTGGTACATCACTCCCAGGTTATTGCATGCGCTGGCGCTGTCCCCATCGCACGCTTTTGTATACAGGGACAAGGCGAGCGGATAATTCTGATCGACGCCGATCTTGTGCTGATACATAAAGCCCAGATTATTGCAGGCATCCATGTTATTCCCCGTACATGCCCTATTAAAGAGAGCTACAGACTTTCCGTAGTCCCGCGGAACGCCCAGGTTGTATTCGTAAAACCAGCCCAGGCTCTTGCATCCATCCATGCTGCCCCCGTCGCAGGCCTTGCTGTATAGAGCTGCCGCGCGGGGATAGTCCTGGGCTACTCCGAGCTTGTATTCGTACATGTTGGCCAGATTGTCGCAGCCGGCGGCTAGTTGTTCGTTGCAGGCGCGTGTATACAAGGCATTCGCGCGCGAGTAATCCTGGGCAACCCCGAGGTGAGATTGGTACATATAGCCCAAGTTATTGCAACCTGCCATGCTATCCGCATTGCACGCTTTGGTGTACAAGTCATGTGCCCGCGAATAATCCTGCGGAACACCCATCTGATGTTGATACATCCAGCCAAGATAGTCGCAACTGTCCGCGTGCCCTTCGCTGCAGGCCTTATCAAAAAGTGGCTCAGCCAGCGCATACTGCTTTTCGTTGTACAACGCGATTGCCTGCTTGGCAGTCGTTGTCGCGTCGCTTGCACTGGTTTGCGGACGCGTGGCAGCGCTCGGCAGAGTCTGTGCCGCCGGGTAGGTTGTCGTCGTATGGGGTTGAGGCGCTGCAGGCCTCTCCGGAGTCACCGTGTTGGTTGCCGTACTCTGATCGTTTGACGAAGTTTCGTGATCGTCATGCGCCGTGTCATTCCGGCGGATGATCAGCGCGAGAACGATCACGGCAGCAATCAGCGCCAGAAAGCCCATCAACATGATGCGTCCTCGTGGATGGCGCGGTGAAGCTGTCGCGTTCGCCGCGTTCTGCAATGACGCATTCCGCTGCGTGGCATGAAAGGACTGCGCATCCAGCTGAGCTGGCTCGGGTTTAACGCCTGGGCCCGTCGGATGGCTTGGCAATTCCAGAATGGTGCGCTTGCGCTGCGCATCGCTCCTTCCGTTTGTCGGCTTGTTGGGTTGGTTTCCAGGAGTGACAACCCGACTGAGGGCGTTCAAAAACTCATGAACGTTGGCCGGTCTCTGCTCGCGTGCTTTGGCCAGCAGTTGCAGCACCAGCGCATCGAGACCCGGGTAGCGTGCCAGTTCCGGGCGAAGATCGCTTGGGGGCGCAGGAGCGGTCAGCACATGTTGTTCGAACCATCCTTCGTAACTGTCCGAATGAAAGGGCAGCCGGCCTGTCAGCATCTCGTAAAACATGCAGCCCAGGGAGTAAAGATCCGTACGTCCATCCAGCTCCGACGCAGGGATGAGTCCTCGCCATTGCTCAGGCGCGGCATACTCCGCCGTGAGCAGCGGCCTGCCCGTTTGCGTGAGCCGCTGCACACTGTCGTTCATGGCGACGATGCCAAAATCGACAACCTTGGCGATCTCTGTTTCCACTGTCCAGGC
>CAILBQ010000159.1 GCA_903832475.1 uncultured Acidobacteriota bacterium
AGCGATCGTATCCATGAGCCTGGAAACCGCCGTCCTCTCCATCGTCTCCGCGGAGATGCCTGCCGATTCGCCTCTCGAAGCGCTCAAAGCGCAGGCTATCGTGGCGCGGTCGTTTCTTTCGGCGGGGCCCCGGCACCGTGGCTTCGAATTTTGCGACACCACGCACTGCCAGTATCTGCGTTCTCCTCAAGGCGCCGGCGCGGTGGCCATGGCTGCGGTGAACGCAACGCGCAACATGATTCTTTCCTACCAGCGCAAGCCGCTGGCCGCCATGTACTCCAGCCGCTGCGGCGGACGCACTCGTAGCTTGCGCGACGTGGGCATGGACCCACGGGACGGCTATCCGTATTTCGCGGTGGACTGCGTATGGTGCCGGCGTCATCCAGTGCGTTGGCAGAGTCGCGTGGCAGCGGACGATGCACCAAAATCCTCGAACGAGCCGGCTCGCCTCGCCAAGGCCCGGGTCTGGGGTTGGAGCGTGATTCCGGGCAGCGACTTCACAACACAAAAAATCACCGATGGCTCTCTCCTTGAAGGGCACAGTATCGGGCATGGCATCGGCCTATGCCAGAAGGGCGCCATCGGCATGGCTGCATCCAGAGCCCACTTTCGGCAGATCCTTGAGTATTACTATCCTCATGCCGAGCTGGAGCAGCTGCGGTCAGATCGAATGCCCGAGTGACCTCGTGACTGCTCACGCTTTGAGCGGCAGCGCGCGATCTCCCAAAGGCTTCGGTCCTTGTTCCGTCTCCAGGAAACACAGCCACGACGAGTCCTCGCGAAGGACGTCTTCAAGCTCGGACTCAGACAAGACCATGCATGCGGTCGAGAGCGCGTCCGATTCCGCTGCCGTGTCTGCCAGCACCCAAGCGCGACTTTGCCGCATGGCTGGCAGACCAGTGCGGGGATCGAAAATGTGATTTCCCTTCACGGCCAGCCCCGACCCGCTCAACGACGAGTGCGCAAGAAAAAACCGCATCGCGGCATTGTCCTCTCCCAGACCGCAAGACCATCCCTGCGCATCTCGCGGCGGATCGCCGGCCAGAATGCTGCTGCCGCCAGCAACGAGCAGGAACGCCGGGCAATCCCAATGCCGCAACAGGTCCGCCATCCGGTCAAGTGCAAAGCCTTTGCCGATCGCTCCTAAATCGAAATGCAGCAAGCCGCTCTCGCACTGAATCGTCATTTCGCTTGGCAACAGTTTCCATACCGGGATGGAGATTTGCGTCTGCCTGGCCGCGGCAGTAATCGAAAACGCACCGCGAGTGACCAACTCCATTCTTTTCGCAATTTCCAGACAGGCGAAAGTGGGCTCTGTCAGGCGCATTGTTTCCTTTGCGGCGAGACGAGTGACTTGTGTGACCTCGCTGTGCAGACGAAAGCGGCTTAATTTCGACTCAAGCGTATCAAGCAGATCGAAAGCAGCCTGCGCTGCTTGCGATGCATAGGCCGGATCTTCATCGGCGATGCGCACCTCGAAGTATGTCGCCATGGCGTGATGATTCAATTGAGTGATGTCAGCCATGGTTTCTCACTTGGGCGCAGGCGACCACAGGAGGGTCAGCACGCCTGGCCTGACTCCGAAAAACTGGGGTCGAAAATTGTCAACTAATTCCGGGTATCGGTCAGCGGCTTCCGTCGACATGATGTAAAAATCTGCGTCTCCTGCGTGCGGACCCGGCTGTTGTCCCGGCTTCCAGAAACCGACATGAGAGTAATGGCGCA
>CAILBQ010000160.1 GCA_903832475.1 uncultured Acidobacteriota bacterium
CAGCGGCAATCGACCCGCTCTGTGTACGACGGCCAGTCAATTCCAACCGACGTTCTAGGCCAATTGGAGCGCGCCGCAAGCCGTGAGGGCGTTGAGCTTCTGCTCTTTACCGAACGCCCCAAAGTGGAAGGGGTGATTGACTACGTGCTCAAAGGCAACAGCGCGCAAATTCACGACGCGGCTTTCATGGAAGAGCTGAAGGGCTGGATTCGATTTAACGAGGCCGACGCGCGTGCCACCTGCGATGGGCTGTTCTCGCATTTGACCGGCAATCCAACCCTGCCGCGCTGGCTCGGCAACATATTGTTCAGCATGCTTCTCAGCGAGAAATCGGACAACGATAAATGCGCCCGGCAACTGCGCTCATCGGCTGGCGTGGCGGTATTTGTCGGAAACCGCGCCGATCCGGCAAATTGGTTCGAGGTCGGCCGCGCTTACGAGAACTTCGCCCTGGCTGCGACTGCACTCGATGTGCGCATCGCTTTCGTCAATCAACCGGTTGAGGTCCCAGTTGTACGCACGCAGTTCGCCCAGTGGCTCGGTCTGGGAGCGGGACGGCCCGATCTGGTCGTACGCTTCGGCCGGGGCCCTCAAATGCCCTACTCGCTAAGACGCCCGGTGGCCGACGTGGTCGCACGATGAATCGCTCACACAGTCAGTTTGCCTGCCTGACTCGCGTTCCCCGCAGCAACGGCCAGCCCATGGCGCACCACATCGAGTCTGACTCAATGGAAAACAGCGAGGCTGCAAAATGATCTTGGTCGTGATCGCAGGGTTGGTGGCAATCGTCGCGGTTGCGTTCATCGTTGGATCTCGCCGCTGGGAATCCGTCGGCAAAGGGATGTGTGCCAACCTGGAAGATGCGCGTCTGCCCGACGCGAGAAAGAGATACGACTCAAAGGAATTGGTCGGCTTGCCTACGCCGGTGCAAAGGTATTTTCAATTGGTACTGAAGGACGGGCAACCCATCGTTGAGGCTGTCGATTTGCAACAATCGGGCTCCATCAACATGAGTGCAACCGGAGAACAATGGAAACGGTTTACCGCGACCCAGCGCGTGATAACTCGTCGCCCTGGCTTCGACTGGGAAGCCCGAATTGCGATGATGCCTGGTCTGGCCGCGCGTGTGCATGATGCTTACATCGTTGGTGAAGGTATTCTTCACGCATCGCTGTTCGGACTGATTTCTTTGGCGAATCTGCGTGGCACACCGGAGATGGCGCGGGGTGAACTCCTGCGCTTTTTTGCCGAGGCCGCCTGGTATCCCACAGCTCTACTACCCAGCCAGGGAGTGCTCTGGAAGGCAATCAGCGACTCTTCCGCCGAGGCAACATTGCGGGATGGGAAAACTGCAGTGACGCTGCTGTTTCGTTTCGATGAAGACGGCCTGATCACGTCATTTCGCGCGGAAGATCGTGGGCGCATGGTGCGGGGTACCGTGATTCCAATACCTTGGGAAGGTCAATGGAGTAACTACGAGCAGCGTGACGGAATGTGCATACCTACCGGTGGCGAAGTGGCATGGGCCTTAGCGGAAGGGTCAAAGACATACTGGCGCGGTCACATCACGAGCCTCCACTTTGAGTTCGCAAAAAAATCGGAGGGTGGGTCCTGAAATACGCCGTTGTGGCCAGAATGGAATTTAAATTTGCGCAAAATCGCCCTGCCACTC
>CAILBQ010000161.1 GCA_903832475.1 uncultured Acidobacteriota bacterium
ATGCCCGTCGTGCTGAGGTTTCCCAGCGCGACATCCCCCAGGTGGCTGCCCTGGCTGGGAAGCTCGTCGCCGGCCGCATGCAGAATGCCCTGCGCGAAGCTCGGGGGCGACGAATTCGCGAAGGCGGATACATCCAGTCCACTGGCAGCCTTCCCCTCTTTCTCCACAAACTGGCCTAAATGAAAACCCACCACGGGCAGCGGCATCTTCGTCTCCCAGGCGGTGGTTCGGATCTTGCCGTCTACCTTGTCGCTCACCTTGGTTCCGGTGGCAATCAACTGCAGATTCTTCGGAATGTGGAACAACATGGAGTAAGTGGTGTAACTGCCAAACCCGGAACCGCCATTGGGAAACCACGTTTCCCGCGCGATGGGATCGTAGTTATCGCCGCCCGCGTCTCTCACCGCGTCCTTGCCTCCGTAGGTAACAGTGAAAACAGCGGCATCGCCTTTCTTCAGCGGCTTGCTCAGCACAACGCCGAAATCGGCGTCATCTTCCTTGCGCTCTTGCACAAACTCCAGGACCTCGCCATGTTCACCTTCGATCTTGCTGGCGCGCAGAGTCGGAAAAAGGCTGAGCGGCGCCACCGCAACTCCATCTTCCAGGGCACGCAGATGGATGGTAGCTCGACCACTCAGAAACCCGCTCTTTTCGATGGTGGTGTCGAGTTCTTCGTTTTCTACCTTGAATGCCATGTTGGCCTGTCGCCCGCTCGCCGTCTTGGCTGCATATTCCGCCGCAAGATGAAAGGCGCAGGGATAGATCCAGCCCCAGGTATTGAAGCTGCTCAGCCTCACTTCCTCGGGCAAGACTGCGGGTGCTCCATGAGGGTCGATCTCCAGCAGCAGGTGCCCGTTGGTCGATCCCTTCATGGCCGCCAGAAAAAACCCGCCTTTCCCCGGGCTGAGCACGTCTTCCAGCAGCCGGAGATCGATGTTCTCCTTCAAATGTTCGCGCTGAAAGGTATGAAACTCCATGGCAACTCGCGCCAGGTCATGGTCCGGCTCGGACTTGGCAGTCGGCGACGCCGCCTTGCGCAACTCCTCTTCCGTACCATCCGTAAAGCGCAGAACCACCTGCGAGAAATCTTCGTCGAATTCTTCCTTCTTGGTGAGAATGGCCAGGCTGTGGCGTTCGACAGCCGTCGGAGGCGTCAGATGGAAATGCCCGGCGCCGGCAAAGACCGCCCCGGTGATCTTGCCATTCACTTCGCCATACAAAGCAAAGTCTCCGCGAGTGAACGTGAATACGGCCGCGTCGCGCGTCAACACAAAATTGTTCACAGGAATCGTAACCGGACCGGGCAGCAACGTACGCAGTTGGCGATACGCGGCATTGGTATTCGGTTGCTGCTGTGCAGAGAGGGGATGAAAGCAAACAAGGCAAATCAGGCAGACCACGGCAGACCACGAGCGCATTTTCACGGCAGGCCCCAAGTCAAATGAAAGATGGGGAAAGTATGACTGATTTTCCGCGGCCATGCCAGAAATGCACAGCTATTTGCCAAACAAACTATAGAGTGACTGCCATAGACACGATTCAGGCCTCGCGGCGGCGGCGCTGGTGCGTGGAAGGAATATGCATGTCCTCGCGATACTTAGCCACGGTGCGGCGCGTCACCTGAATGCCCTGCGCCTGCAACAACGCGGCCAGCTGATCGTCGGTCAACGGATGGCGGGGGTTCTCATCCTCAATGAGCTTGCGCACCTTGCGCTTGAGCACCACCAGCGGCGTATCCGCTCCCTCCGGCCCATTTGCGCCTTCTGAGAAGAAGAAGCGCAGCTCGATGACTCCCTGTGGGGTGTGCGCATACTTGTTGGCCACCGCCCGGCTCACCGTCGATGGATGGACGCCAATCTCCTCCGCCACTTCCTTGATCATCATCGGGCGCAGAGCTTCAATGCCCACGTCGAGAAACTCCTGCTGGCGGCGCACAATCACTTCGCACGTCCGCAGAATGGTGCTCTTCCTCTGCGCAATGTTCCGCATCAACTGCATCGCCGAGCGGAACCGTTCCTTGACGTATTCCTTCACTTCCTTGTCAGTGTTTTCAGCCACCAGCATGCGCCGGTACCGCGAACTCAGCCGCAATGTCGGCATGTCTTCTTCATTCATCGCGACAACCCAAGTGTCGCCGCGCTTGACGAATGCCACATCCGGCTCAATAAGCCGGGTCTGCTCGGAGCTGTAGCGGCGTCCCGGCCGGGGATCGAGCGTGCGAATCAGGTCGACCGCGGCATGAACTTCCTCAACCGGACGATTCACCGTTCGCGAGATTTCCTTGAAATCGCGCTTCTGCAGCATCATCAGATGCTTGCTGACGATGCACATGGCCGTCCGATAGGTATTGCGCTTTTCTTCCAGCGCCGACTCGGCCGCCGCATGTAAACCGTGGTGCGGACTGTGCTCCGCCTCTTCCTGCTGCTCGGCATCTTCCGCGAATTCGATGTGACTGTGGCCATTCAGACTGCCACGAAACTCGTGCAGCGCCTCGGGATCGGAATGCTCGGAATCGGTCCGTTCAGGGCCATTCTGGCCAGGATCGTCCTGTGCAATCGCTGGTGCATCTTGCGGATGCCGCGCAAACACCAGTTCCAGTTCCTGCAGCTGCTCCTGCAACTGGATGCGCAGGCAATCGCGCAAATCGAGCGCCCCAATCCCGGCCGGATCGAGATGCTGGATCACCTTCAGAGCCGCTTGCAACGTGGGCAGCACGGATGCAACCTCGTCTCCGTTCGCGTAGACCTCGGCCAGCTCATCGAGGCTGCCGGCCAGATATCCGTCTTCATTGAGGTTGCCGATGAGAAATTTCGCCGCCGCACAAATCGAAGGTGCGAGAGAAATAGCTCCCAGCTGCCAGCTCAGATGATCTGACAATGTGCTGGGCTGGGACAGAAATTGTTCGAAGGAAGGCTTGTCAAGCTCCTCAAATTCCTGGCTGGTCTTGAACCCTGGATCGAGATACTCCTGAAAATACGAACCGAAATCAATCTCTTCGAAAGGATCCTTCGGCGTGACTGGCGGCTCATCGACCACCCGATCCCGCATCGCTTCCCGGCCGCCAATCTCATCCAGCGTGGGAACCGTCTCGTCGATTTCCTCGAGAACCGGGTTTTCCACCATCTCCGCGTTGATCATTTCCGTCAGTTCCAGCTTGTTCAACGCCAGAACGCTCACCATCTGCATCAGACCCGGAGTAAGGATCTGGC
>CAILBQ010000162.1 GCA_903832475.1 uncultured Acidobacteriota bacterium
AGCTGCAGGACGGCGGCGCGCCACTCGGTGCTGACGTTTTGAGAAAAGGAGAGCGGGCCTCGATTGTGAACCGTGTACCAGCCGGCGATGAGGGCGACCATCAGAGTGGAGAGGGCAGCCCAGCCGAGGTCGATCTCGGTGAGGACCAGAATGAGGAAGGGATAGACGAGGAACATCAGCGGGACGCGAGTCTGGCCGAAGACTAGCAGGGTGACGGCCAGCACGAGGACGAGCACAAACCATCGACGGCGCAGGAGGTGGGAATTGCGCATGCGGCTTTGCAGGATGGCGCAGATGGTGGGAGTGACGACGGCAATGCCGAGGCCGTCGCCGACTGCCCAGCCGACCAGGGTGCTGACAAAGTCGGAGTGGTGCAGCTCCTGCATGGTGATGGCAAAGATTGTTCCTGAGACGGCGGGTGCGAGAACGCAGGCGTAGCCGACGAAGCGCATGAGATAGCGAGCGTCTGTGAAGGTCGGAAGCTCGGTGGATTTGCGTTTCAGGAGAACGGCACCGATGAGCAATTCGACGGTATTGAGAATGTTGAAGAGCAGGCTCATGGCGACAGATTCGCGAATCAGCGTGCTGCCGACGAAGAGGGCGCTGAAGGCAACGACGACGTAGACAGGCCATCGCCAGCGGGGCACCAGGAGCAGGAAGGCGAGGATCAATCCGTTGGCAAGCCAGATGATGTTTTCGCCGCTGGAGGTGCGATCGAACTTACCGACACAGACGATGGAGAGGGTGACGGTGAGGAACATGCTGGCAAGGCGCAGCTCGAATGCATGCCGACGCCACCACCGTTTCCTCAATGCAACGATCGCCACAAAATCCTCAGTTCCCGGTCCCGTGAGAAGTATGTACTCAATCTATCGGTTCAAATCAAGCTTTGGTTCAACGAAACGAGATTCCGAAGTTTACAGCGTTCTTTTCTTGCCACCGATGTCGGTTTGCGAACAATTTGGGCCGATCGGTGAAGAGATTGCCGACCCTGCGATCCGCCTGGAGAGGGGAAGAAGGCCGGCCTGATTCTGCTGGTGTGCGGGCGCACGATTTGCTACCGGCCGGGCTGCAAATTCTGCTGGAATTGGGCCTTGCCTGCGGGTAGCAGCTGGATGGTGATCTGGCCTTGCTGGTGTTCGTTGAGGGCAAGTCCCGTGGCGTGGCTGGTCTTGCCGTCTGTGGAGGTGTATTCGACCTTGACGGGTCCGCTGCCGCGCACCTGAAAGCGGTAATGCATGGATGCGCCGGGAGCGAGCAGGTTGGTTCCGAAACTGGCGGTGGGATAGTCGACCTCCAGCTCGTGGATGGTCTGCCCGGTGTTGTTGATGACGTCTGCCTGAATCCAATAGCTTTTGCAGGCGGCGAGGGAAAGGGTGACCAGGGCGGCCAGACTGATGCGGGCAAAACGGAGTTTTTTCATGGCCGGTGTTCTTCCTGGGGAGGTTCGGGGGCAGAGGATGCTGAAGGGTTGGATGGCTGGGGGCGGAGAAGTTTTTCGAGGGCGTGGAGCCGGCGCAGGATTTCCGGAAGGCGCTGGAAGGCGGTGACGGCGCGCAACCAGGTGCGGTTGTCGAAGGCGGGTGATCCGGAGAGCATTTTTCCGGCGGGGACGTCGTGGGAAACGCCGGCCTGGGCGGTGAGAATGACGCCGTCGCCGAGCGTGCAATGGCCTGCTACCCCGGCTTGCCCGGCGAGAATAGCGTTGGCACCGACGACGGAAGAGCCGGCGAGACCGGCCTGGGCGCAGACGAGAGTGTTTTCGCCGACGCGGGAGCCGTGGCCGATCTGGACGAGGTTGTCGATTTTGGCGCCGTCGGCAATTTCGGTGGTTCCGACGGTGGCGCGGTCGACGCAGGCGTTGGCCTGGATGTCGACGTGGTTTCCGATTTGGACCGGACCCGATTGGGGAATTTTTCGCCAGCGTCCGGAGGCGTCCTTGGCGAATCCGAATCCGTCGGAGCCGACGATGGCGCCGTTTTCCAAGGTGACGTGGTTGCCGAGGATGCATGCTTCGCGGACGACGGCATGAGCGTGAGCGAAGAAATGGTCACCGACCTGGACACCGGGGTAGAGGACGACATGGGGCAGGATGGTGGCGAAGTCCCCGACGCGGACATCGGGTCCGATGACGGCGTAGGCGCCAATGTGGGCATTTTTCCCAATTTGGGAAGATGCGTCGATTACGGCGGTGGGGTGGATGCCGGGGGCGTATCGGGGAGGCTGGTAGAAGAAACCGAGGGCCTGGGAGAAGGCGAAATACGGATTGGCCAGGCGGAGGGTGGCGGCGGGGATTTCTGGAAAATCGGGTGAAACGAGGACGGCGGCGGCGCGGGTGGTGCGGGCCAGGGATGCATATTTGGGGTTGGCGACGAAGGTGACCGATTGCGGGCCGGCGTCTTCGATACCCCGCACCTCGGTGACTTCGAGGTCGCCGTCGCCTCGCAGTTCGGCTCCCAGCCGATCGGCCAACTCTGCCAGTTTCATGGATGCGATTGTAAAGGAAGGGGATTGGGAGCGCTGTGCGTTTGGTTGCCAGCCTTGAGTCGTTCAGGATTCCAAAACGGGATCGTGCGTTTTCTCGCTGTCCAAGAGATTTGCCGCCGCAAAGAGGTCTGGCTGCGACTCGGTGCGGTTTTTCTCCGCGGGGGCGCTGCGGGAGGTCGATGCGATCACGGCCAGGACGGTGAGGTCGCGGATGGCGGTACGCGGGATGAAGATGCGCTGGGTATTGGATCGGGTGTCGGGCGGGGTCAGAAGCAATCCAGAAGGGTTGAGCAGGGATCGGTCGTTGGCGGCGATGCCTTCCATGCCGTCTCCGTCCTTCAGCAAGAGGCGAAGCCAGAGGCCGGTCATGCGGGGCCGACTAGGGAATCGCCGGCGGAGAAGCCGTTCCGGGCTGTCGGCATCGGCGCCGGAATTGGCGGTGGCGACGAATTCGCGAACGTAGCAGACCCACTTGATGCTGACCCAGTCGATCCGGGAGAGCTTGCCGGAGAGGTCGAGGAGTTCGAGATCCGGGGCCTCTTCGCTGAAGCTGGTGTCGGCGTACCCAGCGCACCAATCCCGGCTGAATTTTCGAACGATCACGGGCTTACGCGACGCACTCACTGCCTTGGATTGTCGCATGTGGGCAGCTTTGCGACCGTGGCATGGCCGTTGTGGAGTAGCCAAGCTGGTTACGGTGTGATAAGTTACTTTGGTTGCAAGACGGCTGACAATCTTTTGTAAGCATTGACGCATCAGTTAGTTGGCACCAACAAGGCGGTTTTTCAAACCGCAGGAGCAGTGAAAGAAGCATGCCTGATTACATTTATTTGCTGGAAAACCGACTGTCCGTCGCCCAGCAAAATGCTTTGCGGACCGTGCGGGATTTGGCCCGTGAAGCGCAGATGACAGTTTTTCTGACCGGAGATGCCGTTCGCGACCTTACCTGTGGAAATCCGGTGCGTGATTTGGAAGTGGTTGTCAATGGGAATGCCCTCTCCCTAAAGGCGGCGGTTGCCGGCGCGGGAGGGAAGATCTGGGGAGAAGACGCAGAGTCAAGGGCGCTTTACCTATGCTTTGCCGGTCAGGTCCGGCTCGATGTGCTGAGCGCGCGACGAATCGAGTGGGTCAAGCCAGGCAAACCCACCTATCACTGGACCAACATTCAGGAAGATTTGCGGTCTCGCGACTTTACCGTGAACGCGATGGCGATTTCGCTGAATGAAGGGTCTTACGGCCTGCTGATGGATCCGGCGAACGGGGTGGCGGACATTGAGGCGCGATTGCTGCGGCTAGTCTCCAATTACGGATTTCTGGACAACCCTGCGTTATTGATTCGGGCCACCCGGCTGAAGGCGCGGCTGGGATTTACGCTCGAAGACCGGACGCAGACGCGATACGAAAACGCCAAGGGCGACGAGATGATCGAGCACCTGTCGCCGCACGAGCGGAGCTTTGAGCTGGAGCAGATCGGCCACGAAGATGAACCGATCAAGGTGTTGCACGCCCACGAGGAAGAGGGCTGGATGGGGCACCTGTTTGCTCCCTGGACGGCGGCGAAGGCGGATGTCGACAAGCTGACGGCGCTGCACGATTTGTCGATTGAGTTGCAGGTGCAGGGCGTGCATCCGGAGGTGTCCGCGGCGCAGATGCAGTTGTTGACGGCGAAGATGGCGGCGAAGGATGTTGCGGAGCTGAAAAGCCTGATGCTGCGGCCCGGGTTTGTGGAGGAGTGGAACCAGCTCGATGCGCGGGCTGCGGAGTTCGCGAAGATTCTGCTGTCGAAGGATAATGCTGCGCCCTCGGCGACGTACACGCTGTTTACGACGTATCCGGCGGAAGCGGTGCTTTGGCTGGGATTCACCACCAAGCAGGCGGCGGTGAAGGAGAAGTTTGAGAATTTTCTGAAGGTGTGGCCGCAGGCGCGGCAGAAGGTTCCTTTCGAATTGATGCTGGAGATGCGCATCACACCGGAACTGCCTGGATATCAGGACCTGGTGAAAACCATTTTCCTGCAGTTGATTGACGGAGGCTTGACGACACAAGAGGAAATGAAGGCGCTGCTGGAGCCGCATTCGCCTCCGGCTCCTCCTCCGCCGGTCACCATCAAGCGGACGCGGGCCAAGAAGGGTGCGGATGCGAAGGCCAAGGCGCGCCTGGACGACGAAGATGAAGACGCGGACGATCTGGGAACCGGAGATGACGACGAGGATGAGGACGATGAAGAGATCGAAGGTCTCGATCTAGGTTCTGACGACCTCGATCTGTCGCTTGGGCTGGATGACTCGCGCGCGCCGCTGATTTCGCCGGATGGGGAAGAGGATGACGTCTTTGCGCGCGATTCGGTCAGCGACGATGACATCGACCTGGATGGAGACAGCGAGTCGGATGGCGGCGACGAGGGCGACGAGGAAGATCGTCCTGCGAGTCCGGGGCGGAAGCGAGGCGGGAAGTCTGCACGGTCGGAGTCGAAGTACGATCAGTCGACGGCGGCGGGCGCGGGTTTGAAAGCCCTGGCCTACGAGCTTGACCTTGAGGAGCCGAGCGACCCGGCGGACCTGGACGAATCGGACCCGATTGTCGACCTGGAAAGTCCGGAAGAAGAGCACCGCGCGCCGCGTGCGGCGAAAAGCGCGCCCCCGGCCAAGAAGGCGGCCGCAAAGGCTGCTCCGGCCAAGAGTGCCAAGGCGGTACCCGCCAAGAGCGCCAAGGCTGCTCCCGTGAAGGCAGCCGCCGCCAAGAAGGGCGCCAAGAAGAAGTAGCCCGATCGCGCCGGCTCCACTCCACGCTTGGAGTGAGCCGGCCGTCCTACCGCGCTTGCAGAGATTGCGGGCCAATTTTCAGAGCGCCGTGCTATGTTCAGGAATCCCCCCGATCATGGCTGGAGGTTCCTCTTCGTGGCTCAGCGTAATGCGGTTCTGTCTCACTTCCCTTTGAAGATGAATTGTTGGTGGTTGCCGGCGTTGGGGCTGATCGCCACGATGACTGCTGCGATGGCTTCGTTGGCGGCTCACGGGGCGGCTGGACAGCCAACGCCCAGTGCGCAGATGGGGCCGGCCTATCGCTATGAAAAAGGCGGCTGGAGCTATGTGCACCTGGAAGGCACGCCGGCGCAGATCGGCTATCAGCATGGCTTTCTGCTGGCGGCGGAGATTGAAGACACCTACCGCGTGCTGAAGCTGGAAGATACGCACGAGACCAAACGCGACTGGGAATTTTTTCGAGCCGCAGGGAAGAAGATGCTGTGGCCGCATATCGACGCGGAATACCAGCTGGAACTGCAGGGGATTGCCAAGGGCGTGCAGGCCAAAGGCATCAAGCTGGACGTGTGGGACATCGTGGCCATGAACGGCAGCGAGGAACTCCCCCAGTACTACGTTCCGTGGTTGAACAAGCGCGAGCATGCGATGAATGCTCCGCATATCTCGGCGCCGGGAAACTGCTCGGCGTTCATTGCTACGGGCAGTTATACCAAGGGCGGCAAGATCGTGATCGCGCACAATAACTGGTCCAGCTACGCTTCCGGGGCGCGATGGACGGTGATTTTCGACATCATGCCGGCGCAGGGGCATCGCATCCTGATGGACGGGCTGCCGGGGGTGATTACGAGCCAGGATGATTTTGGCGTGAACGATGCCGGAATGATGGTGACGGAGACGACGATCACCCAGTTTGTGGGCTGGAATCCGGAGGGGATTCCTGAGTTTGTCCGTTCGCGCAAGGCGCTGCAGTATGCGGCGTCGATTGATGAATACGCGAAGCTGATCAAACAAGGAAATAACGGCGGGTATGCGAACGACTGGTTGATTGGGGACCGCAAGACAGGCGAGATCGGATACCTGGAACTGGGGTTGCAAAACACGCCGCTGTGGCGGGTGAGGGACGGATACTTTGTCAGCTCCAACTTTGCAAGGGATCCTAAGCTGATTTCGGAGGAGACTGAGGGGTTCAATATCAAGGATCTATCTAGTTCTCCGAATGCGCGCCGGGTGACGGCGGAGAAGCGAATCGAGCAGTCCAAGGGGCGGATCGATGTAGAGATGGCGGAGCAGTTCCTGGCCGACCACGAAGACAGCTATACGCGGAAGGTGGAGGCGGACGGGCGTTCGCTGTGCGGGCATATTGATGCCGATCCGCGGGGTGTGCCGGTGTGGGACCTGGGTCCGTATAACCCGTTTGGCGCGGTGACAGGGAAGGTTGCGGATTCGGATATGGCGGGGAAGATGTCGCTTGTGGCGCACGCGGGGCATCCGTGCGGCGATGATTTTCTAGCGGCGCCGTTCTTGAAGGCGCATCCGGAGTATGAGTATCTCCGACCGGTGCTGAAGGACATGAAGTCAGGGCCGTGGACGACGTTTGCGGTTCCGACGAACTGATTTCGACGGGGAGACATCGACGGATTGATTCTGGCCTACGTGGCAGCCGGCACAGACGATCGATCAGTTATGGCTTTCCTTGGAGCCTGGCCTGACCTTGGGAGGCCGGGTTGTGCCGATGTAGACCTCACCCTGGGGGTGGCGCGGGGACTGGGAGTATCGCGTGCTGTCAAAAAAGTGGCGCTGACAATTCAGGCACTCCCAGGGATATTTTCCCAGGAGGAACATCAGTCGATGACCGATCGATTTCAGGCGGGCTCTGCGCCGGGTCGAGGTCGAAGCACATCGGGGGCACTCGGGGGTCATGGGCATCATCCTTGACGAGGCGATTTCGTGGGCGAAACGGCGTTGCGTTTGGGATAGCAGCAGTTCGGCGTGCCTGAACAAGCGTATAACGGGGCGATCATACTCGGACTCGCCGCCTGACTTTCACAGTAACTTTAGCCACTGGACTTACTGAGAGTCATGCTAGTCTCCTGAGTCATAAATAGATTGCATATATGAGAGGAGCGTTCTATGTTGAGATATGGAGCCTCGTCGTGGACGGCCGAAAAAGCATGAGTTGGTGGTGAGCAACGCGCAGCGAG
>CAILBQ010000163.1 GCA_903832475.1 uncultured Acidobacteriota bacterium
ACTTGTTGATTTAAGGCGACTTAAAATCCAACTTTTCTGAGAACCCACCGCCAGAGTTCGATCTGGCAGGTGGGTTTTTCGTTTTGGGTCAACGAAGGAACGAATTGAGTCGATGAGTCGCTTGAGACAGGAGATATTTCATGGCAACACTGAACGCGATCGCGGACGATACCGACACCGCTTCAACGGCATCCCAAGAACCATGCGGCGGGGCATTGAAATCGCCCGCTGAACTGACTGAAATCGTCTCGATGTTTGCGTCGACTCCTGGATGGATGGAGCGGGTGCGACTGCGCCTTGAGCGGCGTTGGTACGAGAGGCTCTACCACGATCTGGACTATGACGTCTGGGTCATCAGCTGGTTGCCCGAGCAATCGACCGGCTTTCATGATCACGGTAATTCCGCGGGGGCTTTCGTCGTCGCCACAGGGTGCCTTGAGGAGCACGTGCCTGGCGAGTCTGCGCGCTTGATCGGTCCGGGTAAGCCATGCGCCTTCGGTCCGGGTTACGCGCATGATGTTCGGAACTCGTCTTCTGCGCCGGCAATCAGCATTCACGCATATTCCCCTCCGCTCAGTGAGATGAACGGATACGAGTTGGATGGGAGCGAGCTCGTTCGGCGCGAAGAAGTGTACTGGACAGCCCACTCCCTCGATGGGGATGGACCAGCCGAGCACAGAGCGCGCGAACAGCAGAAGACCGCCCTGAGTATTGAACAGGTACTGTCGGCGGCACGAGCCCGGCTGAGACGGCTCACGCCAGCGGATGCCTCTGATGCGGTGAAAGACTCAGGCGCAATACTGGTCGATATCCGTCCTGAAGGCCAGCGCATGATTGAAGGCAGTATCGCAGGTGCGTTCGTTGTAGAACGCAACGTACTCGAGTGGCGCTTCGATCCCACTTCGAGTGCGCGGCTGCCGGTCGCAACCAATCATGATCTTCAGGTAATCGTGTTCTGTTCGGAAGGCTATACGTCGAGTCTCGCAGCCGCAGCTCTTCAAGATCTTGGACTTTGGCGAGCGACCGATATGGTTGGCGGTTTTCTTGCGTGGCAAGCAGCGGGCCTGCCGACTGCTTCTGCGGGAAAACCTTGAGGACAAGATGAGAGGATGAGGATCAAGATAGCCAATGTTGGTGAGCCTGTGCTGCGAGGATCCCATTGAAGGAGCACCAACACAAGCCGACTTCGGTTCGGTGGCAGGTGTCGGCGGCATTAGCGGCATTTGCGCTGGTCAGCTATATGGCTCGCGCCAATATCTCCATCGCCGCCGAGACGATGATGCCAGCGCTCCATCTGACGAAGATCGAGATGGGCGAGATCTTCAACGGCTTCCTGATCGGCTATGCGATCTTCCAGATACCGGGCGGGATTCTGGGAGACAGGCTGGGGCCAAGAAAAACACTGGCGGCCTCAGCTTTCGTCTGGTGCATGGCCACTTTGCTCACCGGATTGACGCCGTGGCTGGTGCGCGGCAGCCTGTGGCTTACGTTTGCCGTCTTGTGGGTGGTGAGATTCGGCCTCGGATTGGCGGAAGCAACGACTTTCCCGGTTGGCAACAGGGTGGTTCGCAACTGGATGCCTCCGTCGGAACGGGCGCGGGCCGGGTCGATCATGTTCATGGGAACCTGCACTGCTTCAGCCATAACCGGACCTCTGGTTCCGTGGCTCATTGGTCGCATGGGCTGGCAGCTGTCTTTCGTCGTTGGGGCGCTTCCTGCGCTGATCGCAGCGGTGGTCTGGTACTGGTGGTTTCGTGATTCACCTGACGAACATGTAGGTGTCAATGCCGGGGAGTTGACGCTCATCCAAAGCGGGGAACTTCATAAAGTCGCCCAAGGCACTCCGGCCTCGTCGTTACGCAAACTGCTGCGTGACAGGAATGTGCTGTTGCTGACGCTGAGCTACACGAGCGAAGGCTATGTGCTTTTCCTGTTTGTCTTCTGGCTCTACATTTACCTGGTGGAGCAGAGGCACTTCAGCATGATTCGCGGCGGGTGGATGGCCGCCTTGCCCTGGCTGACAGCGCTAGCGCTTACTCCTTTCGGCGGTGCTCTCTGTGACTTCGTCGCGTCGCGTCACGGACGGCTGCAGGGGGCGCGCGTGGTGGTGGTATTGGGCTACAGTGTGACAAGTGCAACGCTTTTCCTCGCCGCCTATGCGGGCTCGGCGTATGTATCCGTCGCTGCGCTTGCCTTGAGCATTGCCTTTCTCATGGCGTCCGAGGCCGGCTTCTGGTCCGCCGCGACGCATCTAGCTGGTCGACAAGTAGGCGCCGTATCAGGCGTGATGAATACTGCTGGAATCGCCGGAGGCATTCTATCCACTTTTCTGGTCTCGGTTTTCGTCGAGCATTTCGGGTGGCTCGCAGCACTTGCTTCAGGCTCACTCATGTCCTTTGGCTGCGCGGTGGCATGGCTCACGATCCGTGAGGAGAAGCCAGGACTCCCTGCGCGTGTCAAAGGATTTGATAGCAAATGAACATGAGTGATGAAGATGTGATGGTCATTAAGCTCGGAGATGTGGGAAAAGCAGCCGCGGCAGCCTATCGAGAGACTGCGCTACGTTCTGCTGCTCCTGCGAGCATTTGATCGATGGCAGGAACCTAGTTGTAAGAGAGGTGCTGCTGCACGCAACCGGCGGCCTGGTGATCGGCAGCAAGAGCGGCGAGTTGGCAGGCGAGGATGCGCTTATGCCTTGGGCTAAACGCTTGCCTTCTCTACGCGAAGTCCGCGCCCGGCGTAAAAAGCGGTGAGCAATCCCAAGAAGAGAGTGAGGCCAGGGATCACCGGCGGCTTGATCCCGAGAGGAAGAACACTTGCCGGCACCTGTGGCTGGAGGTGGACATAGATCGCCACGACCATCTGAACGACGAGAAACACAGACGCGGTCAGGAACAGCAAGTTGCGGGTTGGAGCGGCCAACTGTTTTCGCAGCCATGGCAGCAGGAAAAGGCCGCCGGTGAGCATCTCGCCGAACTTGCCCGCGAGGACGGCCGCATGGGGCAGGTGACTCTGTTGGACCTGGATGTTGAACCATCCGTCAAACGGATGGAAGAATTTAAGAAATCCGAACATGAACATCAAGATTCCCAGCAGCAGAGTCAGAACTTTCAGTTGGCGCGGCATAGGGTTCACTCCTGGCGGAACGATCTAGACAGACAGGTCTGTCTTATAGACAAACCTAGTATAGACAGACCTGTCTGTCCTCTGTCAACATGTTTCCATGAATGTGGATAAGAAACTCGAACCGCGCGAAAGAATCCTTCAGATTGCCGACCAGCTTTTCTATGCCGAAGGGGTCCGCGCGACGGGCACGGAGAAGATCATGGCACGCGCCGAGGTCGCGAAGGCCACGTTTTATCGTCATTTCGAAAGTAAGGATGCCCTTGTGCTTGCCTACCTTGACAAGCGCGACCAGGCGCTGTGGACCTATCTCTCTCATCCCGCACCCGCACAGGATTTGCGTGAGGCGCTGCAAAAATTCGAGCGGTATGCGAACAAGACAGAAGTGATTGGCTGCCCGTTCCTTCGTATCGCGTCCGAGTACCCGGATACAGCGCACCCCTTCCACCGTCGGGCGATTGAACATCAAGACAAGATCCTGGATTACCTGATGAACCTGCTCAAGCCGTTTGCGATTCACAGGAAGCCGGCAGCGGCGGCGATCTTAGGCGTGATTGATGGCGCCCTCTCCACGAGAATGCTTTATGGAACCTCGAAGAACATCGCGCTTGTCTCGTCCGCAGAGGCCGTACTCAAAAGCTTCCAGACGGGGTGAGAACGACCTGGCATATCCCGACCAATGCGCTCATGCAACAAAGGTTGAGCCAACACCGAGGCGTTTTTGTCATAAACGAACTTTGCGACTCAAAGGATGACGATTCGGTGCATCTGCTCTTTGACTCGAGAGAAGTGTGACAGTGCGGGCATTGCTGGAAGCGGTGGCCTAGCGCTGAATGCAGCGTTGCCGGGCAGGAGAAGGGCTGTGGAAGGGAGAAGTGGCCGCGTGTTCGGCCAGGGGTGAGTGAGGCGATTTACAATCGGATGCTGATGAAAAAATCCGTGTCCAAACCCGCCTCCAAGCTTGCCGCGAAATCCGCCGCCAAGACCCGCCGTTCCGCTGCTGCCGTTGAGCTTTCCTCACCCGTTGTGGTTCACCATCCCATCACGCTGACCGTGGATATCGGAGGGACGGGGATCAAGATGATGGTGCTCGATCCGGAGGCGAAGCCGCTGACGGATCGCATCCGCTCACTGACACCCAGCGATCCGACGCCGGAGCGGGTACTGGCGGTGCTCGAAGACATGCGCGCACAGCTGCCGGAGTTTGATCGGGTGTCCGTTGGCTTCCCCGGCGTGGTGAAGCATGGGATGACCATTGCCGCGCATAACCTTTCTCCCAAGTGGGCGGAGTTTCCCTTGCAGGAGACGCTGGCGAAACTGTGGGACAAGCCGGTGATCGTGGCTAACGACGCTTCGGTGCAGGGCTATGGGGCGACGTTTGGCAAGGGCGTGGAGCTGTGCCTGACGCTGGGCACGGGGCTGGGTTCTTCGCTGTTTACGGAAGGGCATCTCTGCCCGGGTCTGGAGCTGGCGCATCATCCATGGCGCAAGGGGCAGACGTACGAAGACTTCCTCGGGCTGCGCGGGCTGGATAAGTATGGCAAGAAGAAGTGGAACAAGCTGGTGCAGAAGGCCATCGCGCAGACAGCACAGTTATTCAACTGGGATTTCCTGCACCTGGGCGGCGGGAACGCCAAGCACATCAACTTTGAGCTGGGGAAGAACATCCGCATCGTGCCCAACGAAGAGGGGCTGCTTGGCGGCGTCGCGCTTTGGCGGAATGAGGTGCCGGTGATTGAGGCGAAGGCTTAGCTGTCGGCAGATCAGGCTTCGAAGGATGAGTCGTTTCGGCAGCCTACAAGCGAGTTGGCATACAAGTTTGGGATCAACTCGTGCTGCTGGGATTTTGCCAGCCGCCGTCTTCGGCGATCAATGCGTCGGCCTGCCTGGGGCCCCATGTGCCGGGCTTGTAGGGGCGGACGCGGGGATGGTGCTTGAGCACGTCGTCAACCACGGCCCATGCGGCTTCGACGGCATCTTCGCGGGTGAACAGGCTTCCCTCACCCTTCATGGCATCGCCCAGCAGGCGCTCGTAGGGAGTTTCTTCGCCGGGCTGCTGTTCCTGCAGGTAGAGCTCGCGCTGTTCGCCGACGTACTCTTCGCCGGCGAGTTTGACGCGCGCGGCGAGTCCGATCTCGGCGTTGGGGGAAAGCCGGAAGCGGAGATAGTTTCCGTGGCCCGCACTCGCCGACGCATCTTCGAAAAGCTTCTGCGGCGGCGGCTTTAACTCGATGCGAACTTCGGTGGCTGTGTCAGGCATGCATTTGCCGGCGCGCACGTACCAGGGCACGCCGTCCCAGCGCCAGGAGTCGATGAAGAGCCGGAGAGCGCAATAGGTTTCGACGTCGGAGTTTTTTGCAACGTCGGCTTCCTGGCGATAGCCTGCGTATTGACCGCGCACCATGTCTTCCGGTTTCAGAGGACGCATGGCTTTGAAGACGGTGGCCTTCTCGGTCTGCACGTCGCCGAAGTGGCGGCCGGCGGGTGGCTCCATGGCGAGCAGCGCGATGATCTGGAAGAGATGGTTCTGGATGACGTCGCGCAGGCAGCCGGCGGATTCATAGAAAGCGCC
>CAILBQ010000164.1 GCA_903832475.1 uncultured Acidobacteriota bacterium
CTGTGAGCTATGAGGGTAACTCATTTTCCTACAGAAAAGTTGAATTTCGGCAGTCACTTCCGCTTGAAAGGCATGATCAACTCTCGAGGCTCCGCGCCGTACGCCGAGCTGACGCCCATCCTTCCTTAGTGACTTGCCGGCTTCTTCCGACGGCGAGCGCGCCTGCCGGTACTTCGCGCGTGATACATGAGCCCGCACCTACGTACGCACCGTCCCCAATTCGGATTGGAGCTACCAGGGTCGAATCGCTACCAATGAATGCGTTCTGTCCAATGAAAGTGCCATGCTTGTTGACGCCGTCATAGTTACAGGTGATGACGCCGGCTCCGATGTTGCAGCCAGCGCCAATATCGGCATCCCCCAAATAGCTGAGATGATTGGCCTTGGCGCCCTTTCCTAGCTTGGCCTTCTTGGTCTCGACGAAATTGCCGATATGGGCTTCTTCGCCGATGTCGCTGCCCGGACGAAGGTGGGCAAAAGGCCCCAGTTTTGCCCCATTCCCTATCGTACTTTCGGCGATGACACAGCTCTGCCGAACCAGTACGCCATTGCCCAGGGTCGAGTTTTCAATGACGGTGCTTGAGCGAACCAGGCAGTCGGAGCCAATGACTGTCTTCCCGAGAATTTGCACGTATGGCTCAATCACGGTATCCGATCCCACCTGTACGTCAGCGTCGATGACGCAGGTTTCCGGACGATAAATGGTGACTCCTTCTAGCATGAGCCGATTCGCTGTGGCCGCGCGCATGGTGGCATCCAGTGCGACGAGTTCAGGGATGGTGTTGGCTCCCAAAACCTCATTCGCATCCGGCGCCTCAACGGCCGCAACCAGCTTTCCTGCTTGTACGAATATTCGAGCCAGGTCGGTCAGGTAGTATTCGCCATTCCCTTCATTCGGTGTTATCTCGTTCAAACCGTCCAGCAGGGGTGCGGTCTGGAATGCGTAGATACCAGTATTGACTTCGCGAAGGCTCAACTGCTCTTGAGTCAGTGACTTTTGCTCGATGATCGCCTCGACCTGACGCGAGTTCTCGCCCTTCCGGCGCAAAATCCGTCCGTAGCCGAACGGGTTTTCCGGCTGCGCAGTGAGAATGGTCATGGCTGAGCCGAGCTGGTGAGCTTCCAGCAGCATTCGGATCGTCTCCGGCCGAATCAGTGGGACATCTCCTGACAGCACAAGAGTCTGCTTGTAACCGGCGATTGCCTCGCGCGCACATTGGATCGCGTGGCCAGTGCCCAACTGCTGATCCTGCAGCACAAATTGCACACCGGTGTGAGCCAGGCTCGCTCGTACTTGTTCGGCCTGGTGCCCGATCACAACATAGATTTGGGCAGCGGGTACGATCTGACTTGCCGCACGAATGACATGGGCGAGCAAGGATTTCCCTCCGATCTCGTGCAGCACCTTGGGACGGCGTGATTTAAGCCGGGTACCTTTGCCTGCCGCCATGATTACGATTGCCAGTTCCGTTGTCATTTTCCCCTCGATCGTCATTTGAACATTTCCAGACATTGCCCGCAGTCCGGCATCGTTTGCCCGGCAGATCCCTTGGGCCAGGCATCGTCAATGTCTCAGCCGCCCCCTACGAAGCTACCCGCGGCCTGTGCCAGAGTCAAACCACGACAGGCCGATCGTAAGGGAAGATAGCTCAGTCATTCGCTTCTCCCCGGGGGCGATGCTAGCCCGTCCGCAGAGCCCACGCATCTAAAGCCAGGTGCTGCTTGAGGCGGCATTGGAGTTGCTATGGAGCAAATCGCGAAAGACGTTCTTATCGTGGGCGCCGGCCCGACCGGTATGACCGCGGCAATCGAATTGAAACGCGCAGGTCTGAACGTTCGCGTCGTAGACAAGTCTGACCACCCGGCTCAATACTCTCAGGCGCTGGTGGTGCAAGCGCGGACGCTGGAGCAGTTTCAGCGCTATGGAATTGCGTCTGAGGCAGTCGAGTAGGGGCGCAAACTGACGCGCGTACTTTTCTGGAGTGAAGGCAAGAAGATTGCCGACATTGACCTGGCCGGAATTCCTAGCCGCTTCGCCTATTCGTTGTTCCTGCCTCAATCCAAGACCGAAGCCATCCTCAGGAAGAAGATGGAGGCGTTAGGCGTTTTTATCGAGAGAGAAATTGAGCTTGTTTCGCTTACACAGCAGGACGATCTGGCCACCGCGGTTCTGCGCAAGAAGGACGGCAGCGAAGAAACCGTGCATCCGCACTGGGTGATCGGATGCGACGGCGCTCATAGCGCGGTCCGTAGGCTCACGCAAACCCCGTTCGAGGGCGCTTCTATCGGCTTGTCGTTCTTTCTGGGCGATTTGGAAATCGAAGGCCCCGACTCGCCCGGCGATGAACTCTCCATTCATTTGAGCCAAGGCGATGTTGTGTTCATGGGTCGCATTTCAGACCGGATCGTCCGCCTCATCGTTGCTCTGCATGGTCAGAAAGAGGAGGACGTTCGGAAGGAACTCAGCATTGAGGATTTTCAAAGCGCCATTGACCGCGTGGGCGTGCGGGTCACCGTGCGCGGTGCTGAGTGGAAGACTCCATTTCATGCGCGCGACAGCCAGGCAAAGCAGTATCGAATTGGCAATGTCTTCCTGGCCGGCGATGCGTCCCACATCCATTCCCCAGTCGGGGGACAGGGGATGAACACCGGCATTCAAGACGTTGCTAACCTGGCGTGGAAAATCGCTGCGGTCAGCCGTGGCGCCGATCGAGCGCTGCTTGCAGCTACCATGAAGAACGCGGCGAAGTTGGCCGCCATCTGCTGAATGCCACGGAGCGTGGTTTGAAGATGGCCACCACGCCTAGCGTTGTCATAGAGAAATTACGAGACTTTTTCGCTCCACTGGTGACTTCTCAAGCGAGCGTTCAAGACTCTATTCGGGAATTCATTTCGGAAACGGCCATCGCGTACCGATCGTCTTCCATCGTTTCAGATCATGGAGGCGACGGATCGTTGCGGGCCGGCGATCGCATGCCGGATCTTGACGCAGGTTCCCATTGCAAGACCTTGCTCTCGGACTGGACTGAGGCCTGTTTCCTGGCTATCCTGCTCGACGTATCCGACCGGGACGCCTTTCCCTCCCTGGCCTCGGCGAACGTGAAGAGGATCTTCCTTCGTTCTGAAGATTTCGATGACGCAGGGCGTCATTTGCTCGGGAGCGAGCCGAAAATTGTGATTCTGCGCCCGGATGGCTACGTTGGCTATCGTGGAGGTGCTGCAAGAGGGGACGAACTGGACGAGTTCTTACGGCAGAACAGATTGAATTGAGATCGTAATTGCAAGGTGGTGCCGAGATGGCGGCGTGGCGAGACATTCGTAGTACACGCCGCCAATCTGGAGAGTTATCGAGGTCTTAAGCAGTTCCACTGCAACCAGGATGGCCGCACTGGCAGATCACTTCTGTCTTGCCTCCCAGCGCTTCGCAATGGGGGCTGCAGTATTTGCTTTTTTCCGTGGGAAGGCAGCTACAGGCAGGGTTGGCGCACTTCTTGGGTTCACTCATACTTTCTCCTTTATGCCGATGTGGGCATTGATACCTTAGATGCCGACTTTCTCGTCTGCGGGCGCGACTCACCTCGGGTGATGGAAATTGACGGCAGACGCAGGCGAAGGGCTGCTAGCCAGCACTCTGGACGAGGATGAATCTCGTCGGGGCGATTCCGAACCTTGACCCCACGCCGCGCCGCCTCGTATGCTCGGCTCGTATCGCAGGGGGAATCCGCATGTCCGCCGCAACCGCCACGCAAACGCGTCCCTCGACACAGTCTCATGCAAGCCTGGTGTCTGCCACGCCTATGCTGGTCCGAAGCGCGGCGGTTTTGGGCGCCGGAACGATGGGTTCGCGCATCGCAGCGCACCTGGCCAACTGTGGTATTCCGGTCCTGCTGCTGGACATTGTTCCGGAAGGGGCTGCTCCAAACAAAAACCAGTTTGCCGAGGGCGCAGTGGCCTCTCTGCTGAAGACTAGACCCGCCGCCTTCTACGATGCTGCCGCTGCCAGTCTCATCACTCCTGGAAATTTTGACGATGACTTGCCGAAGCTGGCCGGCTGCGACTGGGTTATCGAAGCGGTCACTGAAAACCTCGCGATAAAACAGGCATTGCTGGAGCGCGTCCTGCCGCATCTGGGCGCGCATGCGATTCTGACCACCAACACCTCAGGACTGCCTATTGCCGATATCGCTCATAGCCTCGGAGAAGCTCTGACGCCTGAGCGCCGGAAGCGCTTTTTCGGTACTCACTTCTTCAATCCGCCGCGCTATATGCGACTTTTGGAAGTGATCCCGACCCGGGATACTGATCCTGACATCGCCGCGGCCTTTGCTGCTTTTGGTGACTTGATCCTCGGCAAAGAAGTGGTCTTCGCGGAAGACACGCCCAACTTTATTGCGAATCGAATCGGCGTTGCCAATATGTTTGCCGCGCTGACGCTGATGCAGGAGCAGGGCCTCACCGTCGAGGAAGTCGATGCTCTTACCGGCACGGCGATTGGCTGGCCGCGCACGGGAACCTTTCGCCTGGCGGATATGGTGGGAATCGATATTCTGGCCCACGTTGCAGCGAACTTCAGCGAAGGCGGCGAGAACAAAGCTCTCGAGCTGATCCGCGCCATGACGGAGCGCCGCTGGCTTGGCGACAAGAGCGGTCAGGGTTTCTACAAGAAAACGCGCGGGGCAGAAGGCAAGGAAGAGCGGCTGGCGCTGGACCTTAGCACGCTCGAGTATCGACCTCTAGCCAAAGCTAAAATTCCGTCGCTGGAGATGGCCAAAAATGCGTCGAGCCTTCCTGAGCGGCTGCGACTGCTGCTTTCCGCAGACCCCAAAAAAGACAAGGCTGCGGCATATCTCTTTCCGCTCCTCGCGAACCTGTGGAACTACGCTGCCGATCGAATCGGGGAAGTTGCCGCGGACGCGCCTTCGATCGATCGCGCTATACGCGCCGGGTTCAACTGGGAGCTTGGCCCGTTTGCCATTTGGGATGCAGCCGGCGTTGCTTCCACGGTCGGGCGTTTCAAGGAATTGGGTCTGCCGGTCAGCCCGCGCGTTGAAGCGCTCCTGGGGGCCGGATTTGGCAGTTGGTATTCGCCCGATCGCACAGCCTGCTTTTCGCCGCTCACCGGCCAGATGGAGCCCGTTGCGAAGAGCGACGGCCACGCTCGCATCGCCGATTTTCGAGGTCTCGCCGGGGCACCCACCCATGTCATTCGGAAGAATGCTGGCGCCTCGCTGGTCGACCTGGGGCAGGGAATTGCCTGCCTCGAACTCCATTCGGCGAAGTCCGCCATCGGCGGCGATGTTGTGTCTCTCTGTTCCGCCGTGCTGGCCGCCGACAGCGATTACGTTCGCCACTTCCGCGCTTTTGTGATCAGCAGCGATCAGGAGAATTTTTCGGTTGGCGCCAACCTGATGCAGCTTTTGCTTGCCATGCAGGAGGGTGAATGGGACGACGTCAACCTTGCCATTCGAGGCTTCCAGCGCATGACGGCCGCGATCAAGTTTTGTCCCAGGCCGGTGGTGGTCGCTCCCTATGGACTCTGCCTCGGCGGGGGCACGGAGATCAGCCTTCACGGCGCGGCTCGCCAGCTTCATGCCGAGACGTACATGGGCCTGGTCGAAGCAGGTGTCGGACTCATCCCCGGCGGAGGAGGAACCCGCGAAATGGCTCTCCGTGCCCATGATGCCGCGTTCGCCTTCTCGCCTCCCGATCCGAAGGATCCGCCGTCAAAATTTGCGCAGGCGGGCGGATATTCGGCCGCGCTCAAGCGTGCTCTTGAGGCGATCGCCATGGCTAAGGTCTCTACCTCTGCTGCCGAGACGCGCGCTCTGGGTTTGACAAATCCGGCGGACCGGATCACGCGTAATCGCGAACGCCTGCTTTTGGACGCAAAGTCTTATGCCTGCTTCCTGGCGGAGCAGGGGTATGTCGCTCCCGTGCCGCGTGCGCAGGTTCCGGCGGCCGGCGCGCCGGCCCTGGCCATGCTCGAAACCGGCATCTTTCTGATGGGAGAAGCTGGGTTTGCGTCCGAACACGACCAGAAGGTGGCCCGCAAAGCTGCCTATGTTCTTTGCGGCGGACGGCTGACGCCCGGCACCCTCGTTTCCGAGCAGTATTTTCTGGACATCGAGCGCGAGGCTTTTCTTTCTCTTTGTGGTGAACGCAAGACCCAGGAACGGATTGCGTTCACCTTGAAGACCGGCAAGCCGTTGAGGAACTAGCCATGCGAAGCGTTCGCACGACCCTCGCCTTCGCTTTGATCGCCATTCCGTTGATGGCCTCTTTCCAGTGCTCGCGGGCCATTGGACAAGAGGAATCGGCGACCAGGGATTTGACGGTGACGGGGAAGGTCACGATCCAAGGCAGAGAAGCAACCTACCGCATTCGCAATCTCCCGGTGAGTTCCTTCCCCGATTTGCCGCCCGCGGTTGCGGCGGTTTTGGACAAACGCGGTTGTTTGATTCCGCAGACGTTTCAGGCTAAACGCCCGGAAAACGTCATTCACGCGAGCCTGGAGCGACCTGGCTCCGCGGATTGGGCGGTGCTTTGTTACACGCACGACGCGAAGATTTCTCTTCTGGTCTTTTTCGGCAGCGCGCCAGCAGAAAGCCCGGCTACGGTCGCCAGCGCCTTGTGGCTCATCCGTCTTGCGCCTCATGGGGATGCCGGCGAATACGGCTTCAGCTGGGGCATTGACCCGGCCACGCCCAAACAGATCCATGATGCGCAGGCTGCGATGACTCACCGTCCGCCGCAGCCCGACCACGATGCAATCGCGGATTCGATCATCGATGGCAGAACCGTGTATCACCTGTATCAGGATGGAAGCTGGACGAAGTTAGAAGTACAGTAGCGAATGGATCGGGAAAAACAGGAGCAAAGCCATGCCGGAAGCGGTCATCGTCAGTGCAGTTCGAACCCCAGTGGGCCGGTCGAGCCGCGGTGTCTTTGCGACCACGCGCCCCGACGACCTGGCCGCTACCGCCGTGCGCAGCGCCCTGGAGCGCGTGCCGTCGCTTAGCCCCGCTGAAATCGACGACATTATTTTTGGCTGCGCCATGCCGGAAGCCGAACAGGGCTGGAATGTTGCCCGGACCGTTGGCCTGCGAGCCGGCCTGCCTATCGACGTCGCCGGCGTGACGGTGAATCGCCTGTGCGCCTCTGGGTTGGAAGCTGTGACACAAGCGGCGCTTCGCGTCAAAGCAGGGATGGCGAATGCCATCGTTGCGGGCGGAGTCGAGTCCATGAGCCTCATTCCCATGGGCGGCAACAAGCCCAGTCCAAATCCCTGGCTGGCTGAAAACTATCCCGGCGCGCTGATGACCATGGGCCTTACCGCCGAGCGTGTGGCGCGGCATTACAACATCTCTCGTGAAGATCAGGATGCGTTCTCGCTGGCCAGTCATGAAAAAGCCATCGCCGCCCAGAAGGCCGGACGATTTGAGGAAATCATCCCGATCACGGTGAGCTTGTCTGTTCATTCGCATGCGTCTGTTTCGAATGGATCGAAGGGCACCACGGCGGTTCAACAAGAAAAGGTGGTCACTGCGGACGAAGGTCCTCGCGCTGACACGTCTCTTGCGGCCCTGGCCAAGCTCAAACCTGCTTTCCATGCCCAGGGAACGGTGACGGCGGGGAACTCTTCGCAAACCTCGGATGGAGCTGCTGCCGTGATCGTGATGTCGGCGGAGCGTGCTGCCGAACTGGGGATTCAACCGCTGGCTCGTTTTGTCGCGTTTGCCGCGGCGGGGTGCCTGCCGGAAGAGATGGGTGTTGGACCGATCTACGCGATTCCGAAGGCTCTCAAGCTGGCAGGCCTCAGGCTAGAAAATATAGGCGTCATCGAGCTGAATGAAGCATTCGCGGCACAATCGCTCGCCGTGATTCGCGAACTTGGATTGAATCGGGAGATCGTCAATGTGAATGGAGGGGCCATTGCTCTCGGTCACCCGCTGGGATGTACCGGCGCCAAATTGACGGCGTCCATCCTGCCGGAGATGCGGCGGCGCAACGCACGCTACGGCATGGTGACGATGTGCGTAGGCGGCGGCATGGGTGCGGCCGGGATTTTTGAACTCTTGAACTAGACTCGCCGCGAACGCGCAAAAGGGGCGGATGCCAATGGCATCCGCCCCTTTTTACGATGATGGGTATTGAACTAGGCCTTTGCGGGAGCGGTGGCCAGCGCCTTGAGGCGGGCATTCAACCGGCTCTTGTAACGCGAGACGGTGTTCTTGTGCAGGACACCCTTCTGGACGCTCTTGTCGAGAGCGGAAACGGTAGCGCGATACTGGGTCTGCGCTGCGGCCACATCACCCTTGGTGAGCGCCTCACGCATGAGGCGAAGGCTGCCGCGAACGCGGGTACGGTTGGCGCGGTTCACTTCGGTCTTGACGACGGTCTGACGTGCGCGCTTCAGCGATGAAACATGATTTGCCATCTATGATCCTTGTCTTGGTCCCCAAAGCAGGGGCGAAATTCGGGTGCCCGTTGCCGGGGTGAAATGCGGGCCAGAATGCAGATTCGGCCGCATCCCTCGCAATTTCCTAGTCTACGCGAAGCTCGACCTACGGTCAATGCGCCGGAAACCTACCAACCGGACAAACCTGGCAGAGATCGAAACGGGTTCGTTTGTGGGACTGCCGCCTTGGGGACAGCGGATTTCTGTCGACATATCCGGCTCTGGTACCACAGAATACAACCACACTCAGGC
>CAILBQ010000165.1 GCA_903832475.1 uncultured Acidobacteriota bacterium
GACAGTTTGCATACCAGGCTGATAGGATCCAAAAGACTCCGGCCATCAGGATCGCAGCCGCGAAAATCATTCGTGAGCAGCGTCCCCCACCCCGAACTAAATCGTACCCGGCGTCTGGGATTCCACCTCTCTGGATTGAGAAAATCCTCTGCCCCGCGAAAATCCTCCGGGCGATAACCATCCTGAATTTCTCCAGAGAAATATGCATGCAATCCAAGAATCTGACCAACATCTAACCCATCCGACGCAATGATTAGCTTCTTTTCGGGATCACGCCCTCGCTCTCGCAACCACCGGATATACTCGTCGCCCGCTATGTATGGGTCTTTGCTATCCATACGCTGCCCCGTCCAATCAGTTACCCATTCCGGTGCATCCGCCAAAAATTGCGTCGTCCCATACGTATCAGGCAGCATCACCAGCAGCTCCTTCTGATATGTCGTTTGCCATAACTCCAGTACACGATATTGCGCGGCCTTGAGTTCCACATCGTCGTTCGCCATGGCTGCCAGCGCCATCGGTAACTCGTGAGCATTGGTTCCAATTGCTTCCAAATCGTGTTTGTAGGCTAGGTATGTGTTGGAAGTTCCTGTAAAGTTCGCTCCCAATGTATCTCGCATCGCCTTGACAACATATTCCTGCCACAAGAAGCTATGCCGCCGCCTGGTTCCAAAATCGGCAACCTTCAACCCAGGTACTCCTCGAAGCTTTTCGATCTTTCCCCATAATTTTGCCTTTGCCCGTGCATACAAAATATCCAGGGAAAATTCACTCATCTCGCGTAGATTCGCGCGAGTTTTTAGTTCACTCATGATGGAGAGTGCGTACACCTCCCAGAGTGTGGCTTGCATCCACGATCCACGGAAAGTCAGTTGTATCTGACCCCCTTCGGTGGATAAAGCATAAGGAGGCAATCGAAAATCATGCTCCAGCCAGCTTATAAAGCCCGGCTCAAAGATGCCGCGTTTTCCATAAAATGTATTGCCAGCCAGCCATATCAATTCCGATTTGTGAAAGCGCAGGCCCCTGACATGTTCCAGTTGGTCTCGCAAGTCTTCCAGGTTGATCTCGTCCGCGAGGTGCACCTGCCGCGTTCGATTGATGAGCGTAAAACTTACATCAACCGAAGGAAAGTGCTTCCAGATAAATTGCAGCATGAGCAGCTTATAAAAATCTGTGTCCAGCAGCGAGCGAGTGATCGGGTCAAGCCGCCAGTTATGGTTATGAGCCCGCTCCGCCAAATTCACGATCATCGTCCAGACTCTCCTCGCACGCTTTTCAGTTCCCATCTCTTCACTTGACTGGCACGCCCAGCGCTTTTAAATAACTCGCATTGGAGGCAGCATTCTCAAATCGAATCTTCACCAGTAAATCCTGAAAAGCCGCTCGGCAGTCTTCAAGCGAAGGTCGATCCGCGACTGACTTTTCGGTATCGCCCATGCCTGCGTGACGCGCCGCATACGCAACGATCTCATCCCAGTGCTCCGGTCTGCCAAACGTAACAGGAGCCGACTTCGCTTCCATCTTTTTGTACGGCCAGAAGGTCCAGCTAATCTCGTCATCATCCAGGACCTTCCGAAATTGGCTGATCCACTCATCCGTATTCTCTCCGGATTCACCCATCCATATAGGCACGTTGTATTTCTCCCGAAACGCCACGTAGTCCTTCACGGATTCCTGGGTGGGTGGCATCCAATACTTGTGAAAGGTGTACATCACATTCTTATCGAATGGCGGCCCAAAGACCGAGAAATTCGAATCCCATTGCGCCCCGCCTAGAATCAGTACGTGATGCGAATCCACAGAACGCACAGCAGCTGCTATCTTCTTATAAATCGGTTCAAGCTTGGAGTTATACTGCGCCAGCTTCGGATAATGCGGTATGGGTTCATTCAGTAAGTCATATCCAAGAATTGTAGGATTGTCTCGATAATGCTCTGCGATCCGCTTCCAGATATTGGCAGTCTTCTGTTGGCTTACCTCATCTTCATACAGCCAGGGGTAGCCCCAGCTATCGTCGATGTTAGCGCCCGTCTGGCCGCCCGGCGCACAATGCATGTCGAGAATGACATACAAATGATCTTCCTTTGCCCAACCAATCACCCGGTCCAGCAATGTAAATCCTTCTTCATCTTGTCCTTCGAAATATCTGAAGTGAAACGGAATACGAATCGTGTTCAACCCCGATTGCGCAATAAAGTCGATATCTTTCCTGGTTATGTATTGCTCCCGGTACTGATGCCAGAACTTTGCCGC
>CAILBQ010000166.1 GCA_903832475.1 uncultured Acidobacteriota bacterium
CGACGCAGCCGCTCTATATCGCGGAGCAGCGCGCTGGTCCGATGTGATGGACCTCGAAACCGTGCTGGTCGTGGAAGACGCAGTAGCAGGTCCAGCTCTCGCCAGCGTCTACAAGTCTTGATCTGAGACGCTGCTCACCCTTCGGCAGGTTTCCCAACCTGCTCCCAGGACCTCACGGCTCAAGCTCCCCGTTGAATGTCTTGCAACTGCCGACCGTCCCGCCATCCAACCCGCGCCGGAACCACGTCTCCCGCTGCGCGCTCGATCCATGCGTCCAGTTCTCCGGACTGACCGCCCGTCCGCTCATGCGCTGAAGATGATCGTCGCCGACCGCCGCAGCCGCTTTCAGCGCCCCGGCAATATCGTCTGGATGCACAATACCGCGCTGCTCCGTGCTGTGCGCCCAGACGCCGGCCAGGCAGTCGGCCTGCAGTTCCAAATCGACGGAAAGCGGGTTACGCTCCTGGGGATTTTCCTCGGCCAGCCGCCGCATGCGCGACTCGATCCCGATCAGCTTCTGCACATGATGCCCCAGCTCATGGGCGATCACGTATCCCTGCGCAAAGTCGCCGGTGTCGCCGCCAAACCGCTTCAGATCTCTCCAGAATCCTAGATCGATGTACACCTTCTCGTCTTCTGGGCAATAGAAAGGGCCGGTTTGCTCCCGCGCAGTTCCACAGCCGGAATACGTTGCTCCCCGGTACAGTACCAGCTTGGCGTGGCGATATTTCTTGCCATGCGCGGCAAAAATCTGCGTCCAGGTCTTCTGCGCATCGTCCAGAACAAAGCTCACCAGTTGCGCGTCGCGATCCTCCCCCGGCGCGCCTTGCTGCATCCGGCCCGCTTGCCCGGGACTTACCTGCGCGCTTCGCGGCGCGCTCGATCCGCCTCCTGTGAACATGCTGCCGAGGTAGTTTCGCCCCGTCACCAGGCTGATCACCAGTAACAGAAGGAAGCCGCCAATGCCCAGACCGCCGCCTCCGCCCCAGTTGAAACCGCCGCCGCCATCTCCGCGACGATCCTCGACATCATTGCTCATTCCGCCTGGCGTCCAGTCCATGCTCTCCCCCTCTACCCTCAGATGCAGACTGAGGGAGCCCTCACGACTATTTCATCACCTGCGACCAGCAGGGCAGCCTCGTACGCCGGACAACGTCCGCGGCTGCCGGCTCCCCTCTGCCTGGCAATCTCCGCAGGCTGCCGCCTGAGGAGCGATACACGCGCAGAACCATCCCGTGGAACCTCCTCCTGGCCAGCTTCGTACCTCGAGAGGTTGACTCATGAACAGCAACACAATTGGTCACGTCATTCGATCTTCTACAGCTAAACTTGAAAAGCCGATGAGAACAGCAAGGATCGCCGCAGCCAAGCCGATTTCCGTCTTCCTCTGGCTTCTCGTCGTCCTGACGATGCCCGTCGCCCGGCTGCACTCCCAGATCGCGCTCCCCCCGGCAGGGCCAACCGTTCGAGCCGTGCTTCCCTTGCGAGGAGGCATTCTCCTCGACGGGCCGTGGCGATTCCGCCAGGGAGATGATCCAGGCTGGGCCGACCCCGCCTTCAACGATGCGGCATGGGATCAGATCAGCCTGTCTTCGCCCCTGAGTGAGCAGGGAATCGACACCTACACGGGCTACGCCTGGTACCGGCTTCGCATCCCCGCGCAGCAACTGCAGCAAGTCAGCGATCAATTGCCGGGTGCTGCTCCTCAGCTGTTGCTTTCGACTTTCACCATCGGTCAGGCCACGATTTTCATCAACGGCCAGGAAGTCGCTCGCAGCCGAGGCATGACCGAAAACCCGGCCATGTACAACTCCGGACCGGTTTCAGCGCCCGTCGTCAGCCGACTGCCGGATGGCAGTGCGGTCCTGGCAATCCGCACCTGGGCAAAGGTCCCAGTAACGCATGGCCCCCTGGCCCGCGTCGAGCTTGGCACGCGCGACCACATCGCCGAAGTCTTTGAACTGGCCAACGATCGCCGCTGGAATTCAAGCGCTCTCGCCGCCATCCTCGCCAGCTTCCTCTTTCTCTGCGTCGCCGTCCTCGCTGCGACGCTTTATCTGGCGCAGCGCAACCATCCCGAATATCTCTGGATTTCCGTTCTCTGCCTGTCCGTCACGTTGCGCGGCTCGCTTGAGTCCGCCGTCAACCTCGCTGCCATTTCCCTTTCCACCTTTGGCCTCATAGGGAACTGGACAGGCTTCCTGTTCATGGTCTCCACGCTGGAGTTCGTCTATCGCTTCACGTCCAGCCGCGAGAGGACGTTGGTCCGTGGAGCGCAACTCGCCTCGCTGATTGTTCCCATTGCTCTGTTCGTTCATTGGAATCCGTGGTCTGAATACGTCACCGTAGCATTTGAAATATTCTTTCTTTCCCTCGTCGTTGTGCTTCTTTTTACCGGCTGGCGCAAAGGTCAGGGCGAAGCGGGTGTGATGCTCATCCCGTTCCTGCTCGCCGCGATCGGCGACTCTGGGGACACGGTGTTGCAACTCGCCATCCAGGAACGTTGGATTCCGGAGCGCTTTGCTCCTCATCCCCACTATCTCGGCCCGGTGGAATACAGCAACAGTACAGTCGCTTACCTGATGTTTCTCGGCAGCCTGATTGCCGTGATCCTCTACCGCTTCATCCGCGTCAGCCAGGAAGAACAACGCTCCTCCGCCGAAATTGAAGCCGCTCGCAGCGTGCAGGCCCTGCTGATTCCAACCCAGTTGCCTTCGAATCACAACTTCGTCCTGGAGAGTGCTTACTTCCCCGCAGGAGGCGTTGGAGGCGACTTTTTTCAAGCCTTGCCGCTCCGCGATGATTCCATGCTCATCGTGGTAGGAGACGTGAGCGGCAAAGGGCTGCAGGCCGCCATGAATGCCAGCACCCTGGTGGGCGCGCTGCGCAATGAACTGGCGCACGATCCCGCCGTGGTCCTGCGCCATCTCAACCAGGTCATGCTGGGCGCCATTTCCGGCAGCGGGCAAAATTCCATTGCCGGTTTCGCTACCTGCCTTTGCGCCCGCATCTATCCGACCGGCGAGATGATCATCGCCAATGCCGGGCACTTGAGCCCGTACCGCGAAGGGCGAGAACTGGAACTGGCCGCCAGCCTGCCGCTCGGCATCCTGCCGAACCTGGAATTCGAACAGACCACCTTTCACCTCAAGCCAGGCGACCGTCTGACATTCCTTTCCGACGGCGTCGTGGAAGCGGCCAATCCCAAGGGAGAGCTCTTTGGATTTGAGCGCACGCAGCAGGTGTCCAACGAACCAGCTCGCTACATCGCCCAGATCGCGCAGCGCTTTGGCCAAACCGACGATATCACCGTGGTCAGCGTATACTTCGCCGCTGCCAGTCAACCCCGCGTGGAAAAGCAGCCCGTCCATGCGCGATGAAGGTTCGCTTGAGGCCCCTGCTACAATCCCCTCATCTGTCATCAGGTCCTACTCTTATGAAAAAAGCCGCTGTTGCCGCCGTTGTTTTGTCACTGTTTCCAGCCATGTCTGTCGCCCAACAGACTCCCCCCAAGTCAGAGGTTGCGCGTGAAGCACAGCTCAGCAAGACCAGGCATGACCCGATCCAGCGCAGGACGCCTGCGGTGAATTCAGCAGCCGTGCATCGCGCCGCCATCGTCATCGACACGCACGAGGATACGCCCCAGCGTTTCGTCGATGAGCACTTCGATTTGAGCGATCCCCTCAATGGCGGCCAGATCGACCTGGATGCGATTCACAAAGGCAATCTCAGCGGCTCCTTCATGTCCATCTGGGTTGAGCCGGACTTGTTTCAGGGGCACTACGCGCGCCGCACTCTGGAATTGATCGACGCAGTACGTCAGCAGGCGGTGAAGCATCCCGATCAGATCAAACTTTCTACGTCCGTTGAAGACATCCTCGCCGCGCATCGCGAACACAAATACGCCATGTTGATGGGCATCGAAGGCGGCCACTCGATTGAAGACTCGCTCGGCCTGCTGCGCACGTATTACGACCTCGGCGTACGCTACATGACGCTCACCTGGTCGAACTCAAATGGTTGGGCGGATTCCTCCGGAGACGACAAAGATCCCAAGGTCAAGCACACCGAGAGCGGCCTGTCCGAGTTCGGCAAAGATGTGGTCTACGAGATGAATCGCTTGGGCATGATCGTGGACATCTCGCACGTCAGCGACAAAACTTTTTACCGCACGTTGATCATTACCCGCGCGCCGGTGATCGCGTCGCATTCCGCGGCACGTGCCATCTGCGATGCTCCGCGCAACATGACCGACGACATGCTGCGCGCGGCTGCGAACTCTGGCGGTCCTGAATCCAAGGGCGGCGTCATCATGGTGAATTTCTACTCCGGCTTCATCTCGCAGGCTTACCGCGACGCGCAAATCAAGCAGAAGCCGGAAGTCGACAAGGCCACCGAAGAACTGAAGGCGAAGTTCAAGGCCGAGGGCAAAGAGATCACCTACTCCGATCTTGAAAAGCTGCAGCGTGAAATGGCCGATCGCATTCCCAGGCCGCCGCTCAGCGCGCTGATCGACAACATCGATCACATCGCCAAGGTAGCGGGCATCGACCACGTCGGGCTGGGTTCTGATTTTGACGGAGTCAGCGGACAATTGCCGGAGGGCATCGACTCCGCCGCCGACCTGCCGAAGATCACCGCGGCACTGATGGCGCGTGGATACAGTGCCGCAGATTGCGACAAGATCCTGGGCGGCAACTTCCTGCGTGTCTTCAAGGAAGTGGAAGCTGTGTCAAAGCAGCTTCAATCCGAGTCGCGGCCCCAGATCACCGACAAGCAGCCATTCGACAAGCCGAAGAAGTAAAGCTCTCGCTTTGCGCGCGTCTTACGGCGCTTTCGCGATCGTGGTGACCAATCCCGGAGCGGCGTCCCCCGCTCCACCATTCGCCGGTGCCTTGCCGCGTTCCGCAGGGTGAAAGTAAGCCCAGATCGCCTCGGCCGTCTTCCGATTCACAACCGAGGCAAGTGACTCAACTGTCGCCTTTTGCACCTCGCGCAGGCTGCCGAAATGCGTCAGCAGCCGCTGCCTCGTGCCGGCTCCGACCCCAGGAATCGACAGCAGCTCCGAATCGCGGTCGCGCATCTCGCGCCGCTTGCGATGGTAGCCAATGGCAAACCTGTGGCTCTCGTCGCGAATGCGCTGCACCAGCAGCAGCACCGGCGAGCGTCGGTCCAGCACCACAGGTTCGTCTTCGCTGCCATGCACGTATATCACTTCTTCGCGCTTGGCGATGGAAGCCAGCGGCTGGCTGGTAAAACCCAGTTCTTCGAGCGACGCGAATGCCGAATGCAACTGCCCTAAACCGCCGTCGATCAGGATCAGCGACGGCATCGTCCCGCCTTCTTCTTTCACGCGCTTGTAGCGCCGGAAAACAACCTCGCGCATGGAAGCAAAGTCATCCACGCCTGTCACCGTGTTCACCTTGAATTTGCGATACGCTCCCTTTTTCATATCGCCGTCTTCCCAAACCACCATCGACGCGACTGTCTCCGCGCCCTGAATGTGCGAGATATCGAAGCACTCGATGCGCGTCGGCAACTCGGGCAGCATGAGCGCGTCGGCCAGCGCCTCCTGCGTGGCTTTGCGCGAGGGCTCCAGCACACGAAAGCGCTGCGTGTACGACTGCTTTGCATTCTGGCCGGCAAGGTCGATCAGCGATCGCTTGTCGCCGCGCTGCGGCGCCGCCAACTCCACGCGATGACCGCTCTTCGCGGCGAGCAGGGTGCAAAGCGCTTCGCGATCTTCGAAGTCCACCGGCACCAGGATGCTGCGCGGAACATAAGGCTGTTCGATATAGAGCTGCTTCAACAGCGCCGAGAAAAAATGCCCGGGATGAAAGCCAGGCGCCTGCTCTGCGGGCTCAAGCACATCGCCTGCGATCGCCTCTGGCTGTATCGGGTCGAGGCCTTCCGGCAAGTCGGCCTCCGCCGTCGGTGCCTCGAGAAAATCCGGCAGCTCCTCCCAGAAAAACTCCCGCCGGTCGACAATCTTCCCGGCACGGATGTGGAACAAATTCACCGCCACGCACTCGGCTTCAAAGTGATACCCGAACACATCGGCATCGTCGGAATCGGCCGTTGCGATGCGCTGCTTTTCTTCCAGCTGATGCACGGTGGAAATCAAGTCGCGGTAGCGCGCAGCTAACTCGAACTGTTCGTTGGCAGCAGCCTCGGCCATGCGGCCATGCAGCGACCTTTCCAACTCGGCGCTGCGGCCTTCCAGAAAAAGCTGTGCGTCTTTCACGGAACCGGCATAGGCTTCCGGCGTAGTGAATCCCTCAACGCATGGCCCCTGGCAGCGGTGGATGTAGTACTGCAAGCAGGCCCGCGGATGATAGCGCGACAGGTCCACCTTGCAACTGGGAATCAGGAAGCTTCGGTGAATCAGCTCCACCACGCGGTACGCCAGATTTCCAGGGAAATACGGCCCATAGTAGGCGCCGCCATCTTTGCGCAGCCGCCGCGTCACAAAGACTTTGGGATACCTGTCCTGCAGCGTGAGCTTCACATACGGATAAGTCTTGTCGTCGCGCAGCAGGATGTTGAACCGCGGCTTCTTCTGCTTGATGAGATTGTTTTCAAGCGCCAGCGCTTCCATCTCGTTGGCCACAGTGATGTAGTCGACGTCGACCGCCTCGCGCATCAGCGTGCCGGTCTTGGCGTTGGCCTGGCTGGCAGCCAGCAGGTAGCTGCGCACGCGCGACCGCAGGTTGCGCGCCTTGCCGACATAGATCACCGTGCCCTCGGCGTTCTTGTAGAGATACACGCCAGGAGTGGTCGGCAGAGTTCGGATTTTCTCGTAGAAATCCATGAAAGAAGGATGGCTTTTCGCCGTACAGGCAATCTGCCCCACCTTCTAGGATAACTTTCCTGAGGGATGGATGCAGAATGCCGCTCCGAGAGGTGTGGTGGAATCAACTCGATCCGACCCACCCCGTTCATACAAATTCTGCTTCGTACCTGCAGGCCAGCGAAGCAGACTCAAATCCGCAGTAATTTCAGCCGCTGCACCCAGTGCCGTTGGCGGCCTGGTTCGCGGCCACCAACGCGCCAGCCGCAGCATTTTCTTGCCCTCACGACGGCGTGCTGCCAAGGAGATATGATCGTCACCATACTGAATCCGAGGTTCTGCATTGATGCCCGTTGGCCGCTATCGATCGATTCCTGTCTTGCTGTCCTTGCTGCTTCTGGCGACAACCCTCTCTTTTTCCCAGGCTCAACCGTCCAGCCCGTCGGCCGAGCCGGCAAAGGTGATCGAAACCGTACGAGCCATCTTCGATGCCGCCAAGGCCGACGATCTGGATAAATTCCATGCCGTCACTACGCGCGGCTTTTACATGTTCGACCAGGGCGCCCGCTTCGATGGCGACGCGATCATGGCCCTGATCAAGGCCGATCATGCCGCTGGAAAACGCTACGACTGGAACGTCACCAATCCAGAGGTTCACGTGATCGGCAGCACCGCCTGGATCGCCTATATCAATGACGGCAGCGTCACGGACGCATCGGGAACGCAGAAGCTTCAGTGGCTCGAGTCTGCCTTCCTCCAGAAAGAGGGAGATCAGTGGAAGATTGCGTTCTTCCACAGCACCCATGTCGGCAAGTGAGAAGAAGGACAGCGCAGCAGGAAAACGCCGCTTGACGGCCGCGGGAGCGGCCCGCATTCTTACAGCAGCCCTTCGACCCGAGGTCTTATGCACGATACCAATTCAGCGCGCCCCCACGCCACTCCGTCCATCGAGCACATAAAAGCCGGCATGCGCGCTACCTGGATGGCCGGCGACTTCGGCGTTGTCGCGAAGACCATTGCCGGGGACGCTGAAACCTTCATCTCCAGGCTGCCCATCGCTCCCGGAGACCGCGTGCTTGATGTTGCCTGTGGGACCGGCAACACGGCCCTCCCACTCGCCCGGCGCGGAGCGATCGTTACCGGCGTGGATATCGCTCCAAACCTGCTGGTGCAAGCCCGCGAGCGCGCCGCCGCGGAAGGGCTCACCATCACCTTCGATGAAGGCGATGCGGAACAATTGCCTTACCCGGACGCCAGCTTCGATGCCGTCATCACCATGTTTGGCGCCATGTTCGCTCCCCGGCCCGAGTTGGTCGCAGCCGAGTTCGCCCGCGTTCTCAAGCCATGCGGACTGCTCGCCATGGGCAACTGGAATCCTGCCAGCTTTTCCGGAAAGATGTTCCAGGTCGGAGCCCGGCACGTTCCACCCCCGCCGGGAATTCCCCCGCCGGTTCTGTGGGGAGACGAAGCCACAGTCCGCCGCCGCTTGGAATCATCCTTCGAAGCGATCTCGACCGAGCTGGTGCCTATCGTCTTCGACCTGCCAACCGATGCGGCCGGTGCTGTGAGTTTTTTCCGTAAGTACTTTGGGCCTACCCAGATGGCCTTCAGCCGCCTCGACGAAGTGGGCCAGGCCGCGATGGCCGCCGACCTCGAATCTCTCTGGGGCTCCGCCAACCTTGCCGCCGACCCAACGCGGCAGGTTTTCCTGCACAACGAGTATCTGCAGGTCACTGCAAGGCGCTCCCATTCCTAGCCCAACGGAAACGGGACAATTTTTCCGCTCAATCGAGTAATCGTTACCAGACCCTGTAAAAACTACATACTTCCGGGGCTTTGACGGATTGAGCTGGAAACGCATAAGTTGTTCGAAATGAACCGGATGCCGTTCCTCCCGATTTGGCGCGTGAGGTGCAATCTACCCAGCGAAACGAATCTACGAGCTGTGTGCAAGCTGAACGCAGCCAAAGGATGGCACAAAATGCAAAGGATTCACTTTTCAGTCCCCGCTTCCGCTTTGGCGATCGCGCTGGTAGGACTTTCAGGCTGTGCGACCAAAAATTATGTGAAGAACCAGACAGCACCGATCATCGATCACACCAACGAGCTCAATGAGAAGACCGCGACCAACAACCGCGCCATCAAGGATACCGATGAGCGCGCGCAGGCAGGCATCAGCAAGGCTCAGTCTTCGGCAGACGCTGCCGGTCAGAGTGCGCAAGGAGCCCAGAAGGCCGCCGGCGATGCGGAAACCGCCGCCAACGACGCAGTCCACCGCGCGGATTCGCTCGCCAGTGTCGTAGCCAACCTGGACAATTACCAGCCCATCGGAAACACCGAGGTCACGTTCGGATTCGACAAGGCTGTCCTGACCAAAGACGACAAGGCTCAGTTGGATGAATTTGCGCAGACCGTCACCAACGCCAAGAGCTACATTCTTGAAGTGACGGGAGGCACCGACTCAGTCGGTTCGGCTGCATATAACTACGATCTGAGCAACCGTCGCGCCGACGCAGTAGTTCAGTACCTGGCTTCCAAATACCAGATTCCCGCCCATCGCTTCTACCTGATCGGTATTGGCAAGGACAAGGAAGTCGCGCCCAACAACACCCGTGAGGGCCGCGCTAAGAATCGACGAGTAGAGATCCGGTTGCTCTCCAATCAGGGCAAAACGGACGGAGCAGCGCAGAGCGGACAGTAAGCAAGCTCAAGCGCCTATAAATTACATACTTATTCCCTAAGCGCAATCCTCAGCAGGCCGGATCCCCCGATCCGGCCTGTTTTTCTTCACCTCGAACATTGGCTGCCATGCGCGCAGAATGAGCCGGCTCACGCGTTTAAGTCAAGCTGCCGCACATGTTCCTTCCGCACATCAATGGCCGTAAAGAGAGCGAAAAAAGGTGCGCCATCCGCCGCAGCTTCGACGGCTGGTCGGCCGCCCGCCTCCTGCCGTTCCACCAGGCAAACCACAGCCGCCACCACCATGCCGGCGTCTTTCGCGGATTGAAGAGCGGTGATGGTCGATCCGCCCGTGGTGCACACGTCATCGACGATCACCACGCGAGCGCCGGCCTTGCAGAATCCTTCCACCTTCCGTCCCGTGCCGTGTGCTTTTTCCGTTTTGCGCACCAGAAAACCATGCAGTAAGGGCTTTTCTGGATGGCTCAGGGCCCGCCACGCGCTGGCCGTGGCCACATTGGAGACGATTGGGTCCGCGCCCATGGTCAGTCCGCCTACAGCCTCTGCGTCGATTCCATGCTCTTCGAGCAACTCAAGCACAGCGTGGCCGGTAAGCCTTCCGCCTTCGGCATGAAGCGTCGTCGTGCGGCAATCAATGTAATAGTCGCTCGTCCCGCCCGAAGAAAGCGTGAATTGCCCCAGCCGGAAGCTGGTGCGGGCCAGGAGCGACAGCAATTGTTCCTTGCAAGAGAGCGAATGCGCGGGCGTGGTCATTGACCTCAGTCTAACAACGGCGGCGGATGCTGGCGCAAACAACAAGGCCGGCAAGAAAATCTCACCGGCCTTGCGGTTTTTCGAGAGAATCCTGTTCCTTTTTTCTTAATTTGTCTGCGGCGGCGTCAGATTCATGGGCTCCGTCAGCGTGAACAGCAATACAGCGCCCGGCTCAAGTGTCGCCTGCGGATGGTCGACCAGGATGTGCGTTGTCACCATGCCTGCGCCGATCAGAGACCCGGTGAGAGCGCCAACCGGGCCGCCCAGCACCGCACCGGTCA
>CAILBQ010000167.1 GCA_903832475.1 uncultured Acidobacteriota bacterium
CTGCATTGAAGATGTCGCCTCGGCAATCGCGTACCTGCGCAGACCTGAGGTTGCGAAAAAGCTACGGCTCGACCCTTCGCGCATAGTTCTGATCGGGCATAGCATGGGCGGATTCATGGCCGTGGAAGGAGCAGCCGCCGACCCAGCCATCACTGCATTTGCGACGATCTCCGCAGGAGATATGGGCGGCTTCGTTCCTGCGAACCTGCCCAAAGATTATGAGCAGGAGGTGGTGCAGAAAGTGGGTGCAGGTCTGGCCCAGGAGGGGATGGCGCCGCTGGCGGGCTGCACGCCAGAAGGGTTGGCGCGCGAGTTGGTCGACCACGCTTCGCAGTGGAGATTCGATGCCCAGGCAAATACGCTGAAGAATCGCACGACCTTCATCATCACTTCAGACGATGGCCTGGCGCCTGCAAACATCGCATTCGCTGAGAAGCTGAAGGCGGACGGCGATACGCAGGTGACGACCTTGCACCTGGCCACCGATCACTCGTATTCTGACCAACGCATTGAATTGTCGAAGGCGGTTTTGCAATGGCTGGGAACATTACCCAAGTAGTTCGCGATGAAGCTGTGCGCGGCGCAAGGCGAGTTGCTCTGCTCAGAAGTGTGCTGTGGCGGACGCTCTGTCTGCTGGTTGTTGCGACCGCCGTGCATGCGCAGACAGACGCCGCGAAGACCTTTCACAATCCGCTTCTTCCGGTGGGGCCCGATCCGTGGGTGGTCGCGGATAACGGCTTCTACTACTACATGAACTCAACCGGGACCAACCTCACGATCTGGAAGACGCGAGACATCACCGACCTCGCGCATGCAGAGAAGAAGGCGGTGTGGACGGCGCCAGCGACGGGCCCGTATGCGAAAGACATCTGGGCGCCGGAGCTGCATCGATTCGATGGCAAGTGGTATATCTACTTTGCGGCGGATGCTGGCGATAACGAATCTCATCGCATCTATGTCCTCGAGAATGCATCGCGGGATCCGCTCGCGGGCTCGTGGATCTTCAAGGGAAAGGTTGCCGATGCCACGGACAAGTGGGCTATCGATGCGACGGCCTTTGAGGATCGCGGACAGAAGTACCTGCTGTGGTCTGGATGGGAAGGGGACAAGGATGGCGAGCAGCGGATTTACATCGCTCATCTGAAGGATCCTTCGACGATTGATTCAGCGCGGGTGATGCTTTCCTATCCCAAGTATCCCAAGGAGTTGGTCGGCGATCTTCTCGACAGGCCTGCTATTCCGCATGTGAGCGTGAATGAAGGGCCGGAGATCCTGCAGCATGGCGAGGATATCTTCCTGGTGTATTCCGGTTCGGCCTGCTGGACGGATTACTACTCGCTGTGGGTGGTTCGCGCGAAATCGGGGAGCAACCTGCTAGATCCATCGTCATGGAGCAAGTACGATCATCCGTTCTTTCAGCAGAATCGCGAGGGCCATGTGTATGGCACCGGTCATAACGGCTTCTTCCAATCACCGGATGGGAAAGAGGACTGGATCATTTATCACGCCAACTCCAAGCCGGGCGATGGCTGTGGCGACAAGCGATCGCCTCGCATTCAGAAGTTTGGATGGAATGCGGATGGTACTCCCAACTTTGGGGAGGCTGTTGCGACTGGTGTTTCGCTTGAGAAGCCTTCTGAGTGACGGTCTAAAGGTGCGTGGCCGGCTGGCGCGCCTTCCATAGCAGGTAAAGTCCCCAGGCAGCAATGGTGCAGCTATCGCGGATGGTTCCGTCGCGCATCATGGTTTCAAATGCTTCGACGGTGACGGTATGCATCGTCAGGTCGTGCTCTTCGGGGTCAGGCTCTTTTGCGGTTTCGGTGAGGCCCGAGGCGAGGAAAACGTGCTGCTTCTGGTTGGCAAATCCATAGGCGATCCAAAGGGTGCCGAGGTAAATCATGCTGGAGGCTTCGAGGCCCAGCTCTTCGCGAAGCTCGCCGCGCGCGAGTTCTTCGGGATCGACTTCGCTTTGTTCCCAGCCGCCCTGGGGCAGTTCAAGACAGCGCTGTTGGATGGTGTAGCGAAACTGCTCGACCAGCCATACTTTTCCTTGTTCGAGAGGGATGATGATGGCGCAGTCATCCTTGTCGATGACGCCGTAGATACCTGGAACTCCGTTGGATCGCAGGATCTTGTCTTCTCGGAGCCGCAGCCAGGGGTTGCGATAGACTTCGCGGCTGTTGAGCGTGGTGATGCTTTTCTCTGGATGGGGAGCGGTCATAGCTGGCGGGGCTCAACCTTCTCTGGATTGGGGGACACGTCTTTGTATTCCATCAGGGCCTTGCTGCCGTCTTGTTTGAATTGAAGCTGGCCAAGGAAGATGGGAATCTGAGCCAGGTGCGAGTGAAAGCCGTACAGGATCAGGGTTGAGGCCGGAGCCGGCTTCCAACGATATTGCCAGGCTGTTTTGAGGGCCATGGCGACCAGGAACAGCAACCAAAGGACGAAGGGCCAGGGGGAAAGCAGCACCAGCGACAGGAGAATAGCAATTACCGGCGAGATCATCCAGAAGAGGCCGCGCTTGCGATTGCGTGCCGCATCGTCTGCCCAGAAGGGGTCGGGCGTGTTGCGGAAACGCGACGATACTGAGGCGAACGCGTACCCGGCGCGCTGCGAGCGGCGCCAGTATTGTGAGAACCGCGTGATGGCCAGGTCGTGCAGTGTCATCGGCACGTCGATGTGCTGGATGTGCCAGCCGAGGCTGCGCATGCGGCGGCACATCTCCGGCTCTTCGCCGGCAATCAGGGATTCGTCGAATCCATTCACTTCGGCGAGGGCCGACCGCCGAACCAGAACGTCACCGCCAAAGAAGAGCGCTTCGCCGGGAGGATAGATCCAATCCAAATCGAGCACGCGGACATAGATCGACAGGCATGGGCAGACTTCGCGGCGATGCCCCCAGGCGGCTGCGTTTTTCTGGTTCTGACGCAGGCTGGCGAGACCGGCAAGGGGGAAATCCGCGTCAAGGAGCGTGTCGCCGTCGAGAAACAGGATGACCTCGCCGGTGGCGCGGCGCCATCCAGTATTGCGAGCGCGCGCTGCGGTGAAGGGGCCGGGGGGCAATGGCAGGACCGTGGCGCCGAGACCTGCGGCCAGTTCTCGGCTACCGTCCGTCGATCCCGAATCGACGTACAGCACTTCCTTTGGAGTCCAGCCATTGATTGATTGCGCGGTGAGGATGCAGCGCTCCAGGCGCTCGCCTTCATTGCGCCCAATGATGACGATGGAAAGATCCGGCAATTCTTCGTTGGTATGTGCCTGTTCGATCATCGGAGGTTGCCTGCCACTTCCTGGCTGGGGGCCGATCTTCTAGCAATGGGCGTCGCGGGAACACCCGCTACAACCGAGCCTGCAGCGACGTCTCGAGTGACCACAGCATTCGCGCCCACGGTTGCGCCGTCGCCAATCGTCACGCCTCCCAGTACGGTTACGCCGCGCCCGATCCAGACCTGGCTTCCGATGAAGACCGGCCTGGCGACATGGCCGGAGTCGCGCAGGCTTTGCGCTTCTTCGCGGGTGTGATTGGCGTCGCGGATGCTGGTGTATTCGCCGATCATACTTCCCTTCCCGATATGAATGCCGGCATAGGCCACCAGGTGAACTCCACTGGAAAGCACCGCGCCATCTTCCACAACGATCTCGGCATTTTCCTGCGTCTCCAGATAAAGCCCGGGATAGAGAAGCAGGTCTTCGCCGAATCGAATGCGTCCCGTGCCGTACACCTGAGCGCGGCCAAGGATGACAGTGCTTGCCGGCAGCGGAATTGCCAGTCGCGCACGCAAAGCGGCAAATGCGCTGATGCGTCGCCAGGCTTCAAAAACCCCGGCCAGGCTGCGGTAGACCAAGACCAGTGGAGCGGCCAGGATCGATTTTATGGAGGGTGCAGGCATCTGCCATTCCTTAACGAATCGCGTTGCGGCCCAAGGTCAGGGTCGAAGTGCCGCTCAGGCCAAGCCTATCGCATCCTGATGCTCAAGACAGGCACTCTTTCGTGGGATACGTGGTCGCCAGTTTTCTTTTTGGAAATGGTTCTAAAGACGCTGCGACCATACGGAAGCGAGCCGATCGAGATTCCTGGCAAGATTGTAGTCGGCTTCCACCGTGAGGCGCGCTTGCCTGCCCAGACGTTGGCGAAGTTGTTCGTCTGCTCGCAGGCAAGCCAAAGCGTCGCGTAAAGCTTCCACGTTGGCGGGAGGCACAAGCAATCCATTGTGCCGATCATGGATCATTTCAGGAATGGCCGCGATGGTGGTGCTGACGCATGGAACACCCAGCGCCATAGCTTCCATCAGCGCGACGGGCAATCCCTCGGCGAAGCTTGCCAGGACGAAAACATCTGCCTTCGCGACCTCTGCCACCGCAGGGGCGTGAGCCATGGCCCCGAGAAAACGAACGCGGCCTTCGATTCCCTTGCTGCGGCACTCGGCTTCCAATTGAGAACGTTCCGGGCCATCTCCAATCAAGGTACAGGTAAACGCCGCGCCGGAGGCAGCAAGCGCAGCCAGCGCCTCGATCAAAATTCGATGTCCTTTGGCTGCGACCATGCGGCCGGTGCAGACGATATGGAAGGATGCAACGGCGGGAATCGGCGAGTCCTGGAGGGAGGCCGTTTCGGCTGATGCGTGGTCTACGCGCGCGGAGGGTTGGAGAGCGTCGCAGTCGACGCCCAGGCGAACGATCTCCAGGCGATTCGCCGGCACCGTGGGAGCGATGCGCAGAACCTGGCTCTTGCAAAAGTCACTGATGCACAGAACGAAGCTGGCTGATTCGATCTTCTGGCGCAGATAAAAGGCGTCCTGGTCAAAGAATTCGTCCGGCCCGTGGAGGGTCACAGACCAGGGCACCTGCCAGGCCTGCGACGTCAGCATCCCAACGGTGGCAACCGCGCCGCCAAAGTGAACATGCAGGTGCCGCATGCCGTTGCGGAGCATCCAGTCTCCAACAAGGAGAGCCTCGGCCAGATAAAAGAGCGCGTAGGCGCGGGCCTTGAGATCCCACGATCCAAGAGACAGAGCTGCCTTCAGACCCCGCCAGGCAGCAGCGGGGTTGGACAACGCGATCTGACC
>CAILBQ010000168.1 GCA_903832475.1 uncultured Acidobacteriota bacterium
CAACTGGCACGCTGAACCCTCCGGCCATTCCCCAATCCGACCGGTTTTCCGCTGCTTTCTCAGGCTCGCCCAGCCGATTGTCCGTCGTCAGCTCGTTGAAGTAAGCCCTGTTCTGCGAAGCCGGCGCCCCCAGCAGCCACGGCCCCACCCAGTATGCGAACCGTTCTCCACCCGCCGGCTCTTTCCGCAGCGGCATCGCATACAGCACCTCAATCACATCGCCCTGCCGCCACTTACGTTCCATCCGCGCGTAGCCCGCATCCCTTGGCGCGTCTGCCGATTTCCCGTTTACCTGAACCGCCATATCCTGCGCCCACTGCGGCTTGCGCAGCCTAAGCACCTGGGCTTTCGTGTCAGCGTTGTCGATACGAATCCGCACCCGCCCATCCATGGCCAACGAGGAAGTCGCCGTCGCCCCTAGCTCGCCAGTCCCCGGCTCGCTCAAAATCCTTCCGTCTACAGGTAGATCGAACGTCAGTTCTCCGCCGACTCGGCGAAACGCGCTGCTCTGCACGTCGGGGAACGCGCGCAACCCGTGCAGCGTGCAGCACCACCACGCCCGCACCGCTCCGCCGGCCGGCAAACCTGTTTCCGTATACACCCGGTGCCCAAAATCCCCGCCGGCATACTGATTGAAAGCAAATTCATTGAACGTCGTCCGTTCCGCCATCTCCAGGTACTTCGCCCTCCCTGTCGCCTTCCACAGACCCAGGCTCAGCCGCAGCCAGTCCGCCTCGCCGCACCCTTCTGTCCTATGCCCATTCGGACTCCATCCCTCCGGAACCCCGCCCGTAATCAACAAATCCTTCGACGACGCAACATCCTCCCACGCGGCCTCGGCTTTCCCCATCAGTTCCAAATCGCCGGTAGCGGCAGCAAGCTGCACCCACCCCCGCACACTGGTCAGGTATCCATGCACATGATCCGAAGGCCGCCGTTCTGTCACCGCCGCAATCGATTCCGCCAGTTTGCGGTAGCGCGCGTCGCTCGTGCTCTCAAACAGGCTCGCCAACCCTTCCGTTTGCTGCGTCCAGCAGATGTAGCTCGAGGCAAAATGTTGCGCGCCAAATTCGCCCCGGATCTGCTCCGAAAGCATCAGCGGCCCGATCCTCACCAGCCAGTCGCCCAACCGCACACAGGCCGCCAGCACCTTCGGGTCCGCCTTCAGCCGGTAATACTCTAGCAATCCCACCAGCAACCGCCCATTTCCCCAGAGCAGCGCCAGGTCCAGGTCGGTCGGCTTGTCATAGTGAAATTCGCTTCCAAAATATCCATCGGGCTTTTGCAACGCGATGGTCTTCGCCGCCAGCCGATCCAGATGGGGAAACTCCTTGCCGTAGACCCGCGAAGCGGTCGCCAGCGCACCAATGTATCGTCCCGACACGTCGCCGCTGTACTCCGTGAAACGCCGTCCCGTCCTGGGACGCACATCCTCCAGCACAAAATCTTCGGTATACGCCGGCTGGTCGCCCGAGAGCACCCTGGCCAGCGTCAGCTCAAACCGCTCCCTCATCGGAGTGTCGGAATCCGTCCTCCCTGACACATCCGTGGAAGCATCCGCTCCCAACAATCCCGACGCAGGCGCACCAAGCGAGCATGGCAATGCCGCAATCGCCAGTGGCGACAGCGCGGCTGATTTCAAGAAACGCCTTCGAAACATGATGGACTTCCTCTCAAACCGGACACGAATCTGGCCGCCGGATGCAGGCCGGCGCAATTCAGCCGCCCATTTTACGCGAAGCCAGAACCATTTGCGCTCCCTCCCCGCCATGCTGATACTCTGTCTTGGGTAAACGCTTTCCAGCTCTCCTCTGTCTCAAAGTTAGGACCCCTCATGCTCCTCCCAGAACTGCGCCAGCAAGTCCTCCACGCTAACCAGGAAATCGCCCGCCGTGGGCTCGCCCTCCACACTTTTGGCAACGTCAGTGGCATTGACCGCGCCGGCCTCGACGGTTCCGGCCCTCTCGTTCTCATCAAGCCCAGCGGCGTTCCCTACGCCACCATGACCCCCGGCGACCTGGTCCTGACCACCCTTGACGGCGCCATTGTGGAAGGCACGCTGAATCCTTCCAGCGACCTCGATACCCACCTCCTGCTCTACCGCGAATTCCCGCAGATCGGCGGCGTCGTCCACACCCACTCCGAGTTCGCCACCTCCTGGGCTCAGGCCTGCCGTCCCATCCCCTGCTTCGGCACCACCCACGCTGACTACTTCCATGGCGAAGTCCCCATCACCGAGCCGCTCACCGCCGCCGAAGTCGAGGAAGCCTACGTCCTCAATACCGGCACCGTCATTGCCCGCCTCTTTCAAAATCGCAAACTCGACCCCCTCGCCGTCCCCGGAGTCCTGGTCGCAGGGCACGCTCCCTTCGCCTGGGGCAAGACTCCCGCCTCGGCCGTGGAACACGCCGACCTCCTCGAATTCATCGCCCGCCTCGCCTACCGTACCGTGCTGCTCGATGGGCCCGCCGCCGGTCTCGCGCATTATGTCGGCGAGCATCACTACCAGCGCAAACACGGGCCAAAGGCCACTTACGGTCAAAAGATTACCGCCCTCTAGCAGCAAAACCGCAGAACCGCCTTCGCTAAAACCACCGGCTATCGCGCCGACGCCTGTCTCTGCAATTCCATAGGGCCCTCCCGTTCTTCATATTCCACAGGTATGTTTCCCCTCGTAAACCGTCCAATCAGGGAATGAACCACCCTTGACGGAGCAACCGATTCAACCTAGGTGTTTTCCTTTCAATCGTTTGAGAATTGCGGAGTTTTCCACTTCCGCCTTGGCAACAAACGTGCATAACGGCATTGGTTAAGGCCCTCCCCGAATGGAGACAAATCTCTATAATCGCGTTGTCGCTACGGTGCTCGGCATCGCGACGGCAGCCCTTGGCCTGCTTTGTCTTCTCAATTTCCTCCAGGAAGCCCACTATCAGCAGCCAGATGACGGCGTGGTCTGGACTGAAGTCCAAAGCAAAGTCCTGCCCGGCCTCATCGCCGAACATGTCCTCGCCGGTGGCCCCGGTTCCCAGGCCGGCATCGAAGTCGGCGACTTCCTTACCGCCGTCAACGACCACCCCATCGAAGTAGGCGCTGACCTTGACCGCGAGCTCAAGCACACCGATGTCTACGGCAAGGCGGAATACAGCATCATCCGCCGCGGCATCTTCCTCGATACCCCGGTCAATGTGTACCTCGTCCCCGCCGACCGCGACCTGTTCAAGCTGACCCGCGTCATCGGCCTCGTCTATCTCGCCATCGGCCTCTACGTCCTCTTCCGCCGCTGGACCGCGCCCCGCGCTACGCATTTCTACGTCTTCTGCCTGGTCTCCTTCGCCCTCAATACCTTTCACTACACGGGCAAGCTCGACGCACTCGACTGGACCATCTACTGGGGCAACATACTCGCGGAAGCCCTGCAGCCGGCTCTCTTCCTGCACTTCGCGCTCGTTTTCCCGGAAGAGTCGCACAAGGCGCGCCTGCGTTCAACAGGCCGGCACTGGATGATGCCGGTACTCTACCTGCCGGCGCTCGCTGTGGTGGGGCTCCATCTCTACGCCATGTTCTTCTGGCAGGCCACTTTCGCTCTGCGTCTGCGCATGGATCAGGCCGGAATCGCCTACGATACTGTCTACTTCGTCCTCGCCACGGTTCTGTTCCTGCGCTCCTACCGTCGCGCCAATACCCCGCTGCTCCGCCAGCAACTCAAGTGGCTGACGCGCGGAACTGTTCTCGCTGTTCTCCCCTTCACGCTGCTCTACGCTGTCCCCTTTCTGGCCGGCTTTCCCGTTCCGTCGCTCGCCCAAAAGCTCGGCGAACTCTCCCTCGTCTTCCTGCCCCTCACCTTCAGCTGGGCCATCATCCGCTACCGCCTCATGGACACCGACCTCATCTTCAAGCGAGGCGTGGCCTACACCCTGGCCAGCGGCACCCTAGTCGGCGTCTACTTCGGCGTCATCGCCCTCATCACCGAGCTTGTTCACAACCGCCTGCCCGAGGCCGTCCGTGAATGGGGCCTGGTCCTCACCATCCTCATCACCGCCCAGCTTTTCGACCCGCTCAAGCGCCGCTTCCAAACCTGGGTCGACCAGGTCTTTGACCGCCACAAATACGACTACCGCAAGGCGCTCGTCGAATTTGGCCGCGGCCTGAGCTCCGAAACCGATCTCGATGCCCTGCTTCGTTCCATCGTCGACCGCCTCCCGCGCACCCTGCTTGTCTCCAAGGTCGCCGTGTTTATGGCCGATCCCGGACAGCCCTTCGGTCACTACCGCCTCGCCGCCTCCCACGGTCTGCCTCCCGACCTGGACGCCGTCGACGGCGAATTGCACCTCGACAAAGGCGACCTAAATTACCTCGACCTCGGCTTCCTCGACTTCGACGCTCCCGACGCGCAGTCCCACATCTTCTTCGAAAACACGCAGCAGACCATCCACCTGCCCCAGGATCAGCAAACCACCGCCGCTCTGCTCGACCTGAACTACTACCTCCCCTGTCGAGTGCAAGATGCCAGCCAGTCGCCGCACACCGGCCCGCTCCACTCCGGCGGCCACAACCGCACCATCGCCGTCATCGGCCTCGGCCGCACAATCGGCGGCGACTTCCTCTCCAGCGAAGACGTCGAACTGCTCGAATCCCTCGCCAGCTACATCGGCATCGCGCTGCAGAGCGCCAGCCTTTACCGCCGCCTCGGAGAGCAAGTCGCCGAGTTCGAGCGCCTCAAAGAATTCAACGAAAACATCGTCGAATCCATCAACGTCGGCATCCTCGCCGTCGACCTAGAAGACCGCATCGAGAGCTGGAACGCCCAGATGGAAGCCATGTACGCGCTCAGCCGCAAGGAAGCCATCGGCCAGCCTCTCACCGCCGTCTTCCCGACTGAGTTCATCGAGGCTTTCGACCGTTTCCGCCACGAGTCCGGCGTCCATCACCTCTACAAGTTCCGCCTCACCACCCGCGCCGGCGAGGCCCGCACCGCCAACATCGCCGTCGCCCCGCTGCTCTCCCGCGATTTCGTTGCCGTCGGTCGCATCGTGCTGGTCGACGACATCACCGAACGCGTCACCCTCGAGGCCCAACTTACCCAGAGCGACAAGCTCAGCTCCATCGGCCTGCTCGCTGCCGGCGTGGCCCACGAGATCAACACGCCCCTGGCCGTCATCAGCTCTTATGCGCAGATGCTCACCAAGCAGATGAAAGGCGACGCCAAACTGACTCCGCTGCTCGAACGCATCACCCAGCAGACCTTCCGCGCCTCCGAAATCGCCAACGGCCTGCTCAATTTCTCCCGCACCAGCACCACCGACTTCCGTGAAACCGACCTCAACCAGGTCATCCGCGATACTCTCACCCTGGTCGAGCACCAGTTAAAGTCCGCCCGCATCACCGTCGCCCTCGAACTGAACGAAGAGCTTCCGCGCATCCACGGCAACTCCGGAAAACTCCAGCAGGTCTTCCTGAACCTGCTCCTCAACGCCAAGGACGCCATGCCCCAGGGCGGACAGCTCTCCATCTCCACCATCGCCAACGGCCATGTCGAAGCCGTCATCTCCGACTCCGGCGGCGGCATTGCCCCCGAATATCTAAAACGTATCTACGACCCATTCTTCACCACCAAAACCGCACCCAAACCCGGCGAACGACGCGGAACCGGCCTCGGCCTTTCCGTCAGTTACGGCATCATCCAGGAGCACGCCGGCAAGATCAACGTGGAAAGCACCGTGGGCGTCGGCACCACCTTCTCTCTCGAGTTCCCCCTGCTAAGGAAATCCGTTCATGCCTGAGGTCTTATCGAATTTGAGCCACACCATCTCCGCCAGCCTCCACGACGCTCCAGCCGAATCCGCCTCGCAATCGCGCATCCTCGTCATCGACGACGAAGCCGGCATCCGCGAATCTCTCGAAGTGCTCCTCTCCCTCGAGGGCTACAGCATCGAGATGGCCGTTGACGGCGAAGAAGGCCTGGCCATGCTGGAGAAGCGCAGCTACGACCTCGTCTTGCTCGACCTTTCCCTGCCCGGCCAGTCCGGCCTTGAGCTTCTCCCCCAGATCCATGAGCGCTACCCCGAACTGCCCGTGGTCATGATCACCGCCTACGGCACCGTCGACAACGTCGTCGAGGCCGTCCGCGCCGGCGCCGAAAACTTCGTCCAGAAGCCTTGGGACAACGAAAAGCTCCTCGCCGACATTCGCTCTGCCATTGCCCGCCACAAGGCCGAAGCCGAAAACATCCAGCTCAAGCGCGCCATGAAGCAGCGCTACAATTTCTCCAACATCATCGGCAAGAGCGAAGTCATGCTGCGCATCTTCGACCTCGTCGCCCAGGTCGCGCCCAGCCGGTCAACCGTGCTGATCGAAGGCGAATCCGGTACCGGCAAGGAACTCATCGCCAAGGCCCTGCACGCCAATTCCCCGCGCAAAGACAAGCCTTTCGTCCCCGTCAACACCGGCTCCATGCCTTCCGAGCTGCTCGAATCGACCCTCTTCGGCCACGTCAAGGGTGCCTTCACCTCAGCCATCGCCACCAAGAAGGGCCTTTTCGAAATCGCCAACGGCGGGACGCTTTTCCTCGACGAAATTGGCAACATGGGCATGGATACCCAGGCCAAAATCCTGCGCGTCCTCCAGGACCGCCGCTTCACCCCGGTAGGCGGCACGCAAGAGGTTCAGGTCGACGTCCGCATCGTCGCCGCCACCAACGTCAACCTGCGCCAGGCCGTCCGCGATGGCAAATTCCGCGACGACCTCTTTTATCGCCTCAACGTCATCTCCATCGATCTGCCGCCCTTGCGGAGCCGCCGCGAAGACATTCCGCTCCTCGTCAACCGCTTCCTCGACTACTTCTCCAAGGAAAACGATCTCGAAACCCGCAAGCTTACCGCGGACGCCATGCGTGCGC
>CAILBQ010000169.1 GCA_903832475.1 uncultured Acidobacteriota bacterium
ATCAAGGTCTGGGTTTGACTTGCTTCCTCGTCGTTGACTGCGCTACCGGGTTCGATGGTGCCAGCGGGGACGATGGGCGGCTTGAGTGGTTCGGATCGGACGTCTTGGTCATACCGGAATTCGTCTCCGTTTCGCGGGGCTTCCCGATTTGCGACCTGAAAAACATGACCATCCCAGCAGGTAACACGGCCGGTTGCGACTCTCTTAGCCCTAGCAGTACAATCCTTCCACGGAGCGACCCTTTTCCACCGGACCGAACCCCAGGCCGCTCGCAGCATTTCTGATGCTGCGGATGCTTGAAAGCCTGATACCAGGCCGGGAAACTATGGCGCATTGCGAATCGAATCCCGGGAACGCTTCCGCACCGAACAACCGATCGAGTTTACCGAAGAGAATTTGGGTCCAATTCAGGGCGCAATGGAGACAAGCATGACTGACGATGCTCGCAAGGCCGGGGCAAAATACCCTGGCATCCGCATTACTGCCAATGGCAATCAACTCATTGCGTATCATACAGAAACGCGCATCGCAGACGCCGGCGTCTTCTACCCCATTACCCCCTCGACCGAGGGCGGCGAACTCTTCCAGCAGGCCTATGCCGAAGGCAACCTGAATGTCTTCGGGCACAACACCATCGCCATTGAGACCGAAGGCGAGCACGCCGCGCAGGGCGGGGCCATCGCTCATTCCGTCTGCGGCAAGCGGGTGGTGAACTTCACCTCTGGCCAGGGCATCGTCTACGGCGTCGAGCAGTATTACCACGCGCCGGGCAAGTGCTCAACCATGGTGCTTGAAGTCGGCGCGCGCGCACTGACCAAGCATGCGTTGAACGTGCACTGCGGCCACGACGATATTTATGGCGCGCTCGACACCGGCTGGATCATGGTGTTTGGCAAGGACGCGCAGCAGGCAGCCGACCAAGCGCTGATTCTGCGCCGCGTGACGGAGCTGAGCCTGACGCCGGGCATGAACATCCAGGACGGCTTTTTGACGTCGCATCTGGAGCGGACCTTTTACAAGCACGAGTCTGAGCTGATTCGCGAGTACCTGGGCGCGGCTGACGATTTGATTGATACGCCGACGGAAGCGCAGCGGACTTTGTTCGGGCCCAAGCGCCGCCGCGTTCCCGCCATGATTGACCTGGCCAATCCGCTCCTACTTGGCCCTGTGCAGAATCAGGAACACTACATGCAGGGCATCGTGGCCCGGCGCAACAACTTCATCGAGCCGATTCTGTCGATGCTCGAAGAGTCATACAAGGATTTCGCGGCGCTGACCGGCCGCAACTACGGGCTGCTTTCGGAACATCGCTGCGAGGACGCTGAGACGGTGTTTGTGTCGCTGGGTTCCGCGGCGGAGAACATCGAGGCCGCGGTCGATTATCTGCGCGAGACGCGCGGCGCGTCGGTCGGTTCGATTCACGTGAACGTCATCCGACCCTTCCCCGAAGCGGCGATCGTCAAGGCGCTCAAGGGCAAGAAGAACGTCATCATCCTGGAGCGCACCGATGAAGGCATGTCGGGCGAAAATCCGCTGGGCCGCGATATTCGCACCGCGCTGAGCAAGGCGGTGCAGGGCGCGATCCTGTACGCCGGCAAGCCTGCGGAAGAATCGCTGCCTGCGATGACTGCCGAAGAGATGCCGCGCATTTTCGCGGGCACCTACGGGCTGGGCTCGCGCGACTTCCGTCCCGAGCACATCATTGCGGCGTTTGAGTATGCGACCGCTGGACGCGCGCGCAAGGATGGCAAGACGGCAGCGGATGGCGCTTCGTTTATTGTGCTGGGCATTGATCATCCGTATGAGGTGAATTCGGAGGAGCGACCTTCCCTGCTGCCGGAAGGCGCGGTTGCCGTGCGATTCCACTCGATTGGCGGATGGGGCGCGATCACCACTGGCAAGAACCTGGGAGCGATTCTGGGCGATCTGAACGACACGCTGTTCGAGCGTGATGGGCTGGTCGATGAGCTGGGCAATCCTAAGGAAATAATTCACGTCAGCGCGAATCCCAAGTACGGTTCGGAGAAGAAGGGCGCGCCGACCAGCTACTTCATGGTCGCGGCCAAGGATCGCATCCGCGTCAACTGCGATCTGCGCCATGTGAATGTCGTTCTCTGCTGCGACCCCAAGGCCTTTACGCATACCAATCCGCTG
>CAILBQ010000170.1 GCA_903832475.1 uncultured Acidobacteriota bacterium
AGGTTCGTCGAAACCCTGGCCCGCCGCGGCTACCGCTTCGTGGCCCCTGTAGAGCGAATCATTCCCGAACCGATTCATCAGCCCGCAGCAGCCGCGGCCTCACCCACACCTTCGACGCCTGTCGCTGATCCAGAGCCCGAACGCGTCGGCAGCATCCTCGCCACAACGCACGATCTCCCCAGCAGCTCCTACGCTGTCGTCCAGACGCTCTTCATCCTGCTTCAGCTTATGTACGTGGGATACTACGTCGGTGCATTGGCCAATCTGCCCGAAATCGAAGATCTCTTCACCGCTCTGCCCCGTACTATCCCCACCCTTGAAATCCTGATCGTAACCGCTGCGATCGGCATCTGCATACGCGCCTTCGTCATTACCGCGACAGTCTTCCACGCTCCTGGGCTGCGCGGCAAGTTCCTGCGCCTCTGGCCTTTTCTTCTGCTGTTCGACGAGCTTTGGGCGCTCTCGCCCTTCCTGCTGCTGCATCACATCAACTTTGGCCTGGCCCTCGCCTGCACGTCGCTGCTCGTCTATTCGCCCTTCGCGCAGCGCTCCCTGGTCTTGATGGGCGCGGGCTCACCAAAGCCCGAGATCACAAATGCCGCTCCTGTTGAATAGGCCCGGGAGCCGTGGAGACTACTCCGCCCGCAGCGCCTCCACCGGGTTCACCGAAGCCGCCCGCCGCGCTGGCACATAACTCGCCACGAACGCCGCTACCCCCAGCAGCGCTCCCACCGAAACCACCGTCCCGGCATCCCACGGCTCAACCCCGAACAGCATCTTCCGCATCAACACCGTCGCTCCCAACGAAGCTGCCGCCCCGGCCAGCACCCCCACCGCGACCAGCCCGCCCGCATCTTTCAAGATCATCCGGTACACCGAACTCCGCTGCGCCCCCAACGCCATGCGCACCCCGATCTCCCGGCTCCGCTGGCTCACCGAATAGGCAATCACTCCGTATAGCCCCACCACTCCCAGCATCAGCGCCAGAGCTGCAAAACTCCCCACCAGCCACGCCGAAGCACGATGTAGATACGCCGGCTGCGAATCCTCGATCATGTCCTGAATGGTCGCCAAGTTACTTGTCGCCAGCCGCGCATCGATCTGCAAAATAGCCGCCCGCATCGCCGGAAGCACCGCTCCCTCCGCCTGCGACGACCGCACAATCACATTGAACTTCGCCCACATGCTCTGGTTGAACGGCCGATACAGAATCGGACGATTCGCCGAATCCAGCTCTCCTTCCTTGATGTCCCCCACCACCCCCACAATCTGCATCGTGTCTTTTGACAACGCATACGCGATCTGCTTGCCTACCGCGTCCTCGCCCGGAAAATACTTCTTCGCAAACGCCTGGTTCACAATCGCAACCGCCGGCCTGCCCGGCTCGTTCTCGGCCTCATTGAAATACCGCCCATGCCCCAGGCTCGACCCCAGCGTGCTGAAATAACTCGGGCTTACGTCCCGCTCCGGCACCTCGTTTCGCTCGCCATTCCAAGGCCGCCCTGCCACCCGTATGCGCGTCGTCATGTCCCAGCTCTGCACCGGCAGTTCACTGGAGATCGCTACCGCCTTCACCCCCGGCAAGCTTTCCATCCGCCGCATGATTTCCCGCTCCAGCCCCATCTCCTTGGGATCCTCCGAATACGCCTTCCCCGTCGACACCTGCAGCGTCGCCAGGTGATCCGGCTGCATCCCGATATCGACTCGCAGCAGCTTGTACAGGCTCTTCCCCAACAGCCCCGCTCCCACCAGCAGCACCATCGCCACCGCCAGTTCCAGCACCACAAGATTCGAACCAAACTTCCTCCAAACCGTCCCCGTCGAACCCCGCGTGCCCTCCGCCAAATCTCCGCGCAGATTCCCTGCCGACAGAACCGGAGTCACCGCAAACAACACCGCCGCCATCAACGCCAGCGCGGCCGCAAACCCGACCACCCGTCCGTTCAGACTCAGCTGCTCGAGATACGGCATGCTCCCCATCACCCGCATCGGCACCAGCTTCAGCAACATCTGCATCGCTACATACGCAGCGCCCAGCCCGGCCGCGCTTCCCGCCATCACCAGCAGCAATCCCTCCGTCACAAACTGCCGCAAAATCCGTCCCCGCGAAGCACCCAGCGCACTGCGCACCGCCATCTCCCGCCTCCGGCTCTCTGACCTCACCAGCAGCAGGCTCGCCACGTTCACGCACGCAATCAACAGCAGAAGCCCCGCCCCACTCAACAGCATCAGCAGAATCGGCCGAATGTCCCCGGCAATCGCTTCACCCAGCGGAACAACCAAGGACGTCTCATCCCGATTTGTGTCTGGATACTGCAGCGACAACCGCCTCGTGATCGCATCCACCTCGGCAAACGCGCTCTTCACCGACACCCCATTCTTCAACCGTGCCAGCCCGAACAAGCTGTGGCAGGTGCGCCGCTGCTCGCACCCATCCGGCTCATGCAGCGTCGCCCAGAACTCCGCCCTTCCCCGCGGGGCAAAGACAAACTCCTTCGGCAACACTCCAATTACGGCGTAACCCACATCGCTCAGAGTCACCGTCTTTCCCACTACGTGCTCATCGCCGCCAAACCGTTTCATCCACGTTGAGTAGCTCAGCAGCACGGAACGCGTCGCTCCCGGCGAACTCTCCCCCACATAAAAGTCCCGTCCCACCATCGGCGTCACACCCAGCGTGCGAAAGAACCCATCGCTCACCCGCACCCCCGGTACCGGCTCCACTCCCTCTTGCGTTGCCAGTTCGTACTCCTTGAAGCCCCATGCCTCGAGCGACGCAAAAACCGTGTTGCCCTTCTTCCAGTCCAGAAAATCCTGGTACGACACGTTGCATCGCGGACACGTCGGCATAGATTCATACAAGCTCACCAGTCGCCGCGCATCGCGATACGGCAGTGGCTTGATCAACGCCGCATCCACAAACGCAAAGATCGCCACGCTGGCTCCAAACCCCAGCGCCAGCACCACCAGCACCGTCCCCGTGAATCCAGGATTCTTTATCAACTGCCGCAGCGCGAACCGCACATCCTGGATCGCGTTCTCCACCAGCGGCAGCGTGCTTCTCTCCCGCATCGCACCCTTGGCCGGCTCCAAGCCGCCCAGCTTTACCAGCGCATCCCGACGCGCTTCCTTCGCACTCATTCCAGTGCGCAGGTTGTCATCGATATGCAGCTGCAGATGGCTCTGCATTTCCGCTTCCAGTTCTCGCTCCCGGCCCGAGCCGCCCAGCAACCCGCCCAACCTCATCATCAACGCCCTGAGCCCCTTCATGCCGGATCCTCCTTCGGCGACAGAAACCGCTCCAGGATCGCCGTCGTCTGCTCCCACGCCTTCGCTTCTTTCTCCAGCTGTCTTCGCCCTGTCCGCGTCAACTTGTAAAACTTCGCCTTGCGGTTGTTCTCCGACAGTCCCCACTCCGACGCAATTGATCCCTCCTGCTCCAGCTTCAGCAGCGCGGGGTACAACGTGCCATAGTTCAACGAAAGCAGGTTCCCGCTCGTTTGCTCAATGCGCCGAGCGATTCCATACCCATGCTGCGGCCCCATCATTTCGATGGTCTTCAACACCATCAATGCCAGCGTTCCTTGCCACACATCCGCTTTGTCGCCCACTCTACTTCTCCCTATTGCTAAGCCATAGAAGAAACCTTCTCACAAGTCCTATGGGAATGCAATAGAAGAAAGGCCGGCTCGAGGAAATTTCCCCAAGCCGGCCCGGCAAAGCAAGTATGTCTAGAACGATTCGTAGATTCAGCGCCTGCGCACCACCCTCAGATCTTGAAAAGCTACTACTCGTGATGCAGCTTTAGCAGCCTCACTTGCTGCTCGCTGACGATCTTCCAGTTTCCATCGATCCTCACCCCTTCCAGCTTTTCGATGTCGCTTCCTACGGAATGCGTTCCGTCGGCGTTGGCGCTTCTCCAGTCCTTCTTCAACACCACCGTCTTCTGGCCGTTCCCGTCATCCGTAACGCTGGTCGGCGTCACCTCGAAACTCACGTATCGAGAAGCCTTCGCGTTGCGCTCCTTCTCATACAGGATCTGCTCCGGGCGCACGTTGTGCAGGTTAAAGTAGGTATCCACGAACGGCGCATAAGAGGCAAGCTGCGCCTGAAGATTCCCACTGCGAATCGTGCCAGCCCAGCGAGCCAGCGCCCGTTCGAGTGAAGCGTCCATCCCCGGAATCGAACCGGAAAGTCCTTCATACGCGGGCCCTGTGTCCAGACCCTTGACCACCGGCCCGCTCGATCCATCGCCCGCACGTGTGCCTTGTCCCGCTTCTGCCCGCCCGGCATCGCCCGCGGCAGCCCGTGGGACTCGCGAGTCCGCGCCACCGGACGCCCCATCCGGTTCCGGCTGCGACTCTGTGCCCTGTTGAGAACTTGCCGCTGCCTGGCTCGCCCTCGAATGCACTCCAATCGGTGTCAGCCACTCGGGCCGCTCGACGAAAGTCAGCCCCAGCAAACAAGCTGCGAGCACAAGCACGCCGGCGCCGCCCCATAGCCAGCGCTTCGATCCCTCATTTCCATCTTTTCCGCTGCCGTTTTGAAAGAGTTTCAGTGCGCCCAGTCCGCTCACAAAGTCATCCGCTGAAGCCGGTTCTTCGACATCCGCCCACCGGCTTACAGGCGCTGTGCTGATGAGTGGTTCTGCCTCGCTCACAGTCGCCTCTTCCGGCTCGGCAGCGACTGCCACTGCGCTGTTGCCGACTCGCTGTTGCTCTTCTTCAATTTGCCCTGCTGGCCCCCCAGCGGGAACCAGGGACGCCGCTGGCCTCCTGTTGCCAACAGCAGGCTCAGGCCGCCTCGCAGACGGTTGTACCAACGCGGTAAAAGACTCCCTGCGAAACAACCCCGCACCTTGGGCAGAGGCCGCCGTGTGCGTAAATGCAGCTGCCTGCGGCCGCGAAGGCTGCTTGCTTGGAACCACTTCCTCTTCCTCGTCGCTCCCGGTCGCGACCGGTTCTGCGATCGCCTCCTCGGGGCCGGTTGGCATGTCGCTCTCATTCCTCGCCCAAATCTTCCGCGGACGACCCCTATCCCAGGAATGGAAAGCTCGCGCATCATTTTCTGTCACGGCACTCTGCACTGGCTCGATCGCTTTCGCATCTCCGCTCGAGGCCGCCTTATCCTCCACATCCGGCTCATTGGCTGCAACAACGGGCATCTGTTGTTCCACAAACTCTCCCGGTGCGTCCGCAGGTTTCGATTCAACCTCCTCCGTAGCAGCCCCGGCAGCCATCGTAACGCCGTCATCCGGCAAATCGACGGCGCGATTCTCAACTCCGGCCACAATGGGTTCAACCACAGGAACGGATTCAGACTCAGGAGCAAGCGCAGACCGCCGGTCCTTCGCGGGTTCGACCGATTCTTCTCTCGTCCCCAACCCCGCTTCCGTTTCCTCCGCTGGAGCAGCCGGCGTAAAGACCTCCACTGGCGCTTCCTCGGCCGCTGCCACCGCCGTCTGCTCCTCCGTCACGGTTTCCTGGCTCTCCGGCCGCGCCGCAAACGTCTCACGCAGTGTCGGCCTCAGCCGCGGCTCCATGCGGTCTGCCAAGGCAGCACTCGTCTCCACGACCATCGCCTGCGTGCGCGTGTGAATTTCCTCAATGGATCGCGCCGCCCTGCGAAGCTTCATCTGC
>CAILBQ010000171.1 GCA_903832475.1 uncultured Acidobacteriota bacterium
ATCGAAGCCGGCCTCAAGTGCCTTCAAGGCAAAGGCATCGTCAACTCAATCTCGCTGAAAGAGGGCGAAGACAGGTTTCGCACCAATGCCGCCACTGTGCTCAAGTATGGCGCGGCTGTGGTCGTGATGGCGTTTGATGAACAAGGGCAGGCTGCCACCTACGACGAAAAGATCCGCATCTGCGAACGCGCCTACCGCATCCTCGTCGATGAAGTCGGCTTCCCTGCCGAAGACATCATCTTCGATCCCAACATCCTCACCGTTGGTACCGGGCTGGTCGAGCACAACAATTACGCCGTCGACTTCATCAACGCGACACGCTGGATCAAGGCCAATCTTCCCCAGGCCAAGGTGTCTGGCGGAGTTTCGAATATTTCGTTCAGTTTTCGCGGCAACAACCAGGTTCGCGAAGCCATGCACTCCGCCTTCCTCTACCACGCTATCGCCGCGGGCATGGACATGGGCATCGTCAACGCAGGCATGCTGGAGGTCTACGAAGAGATTGAGCCGGAACTGAAAGTGCTCGTCGAAGACGTTCTGCTCAATCGCCGTCCCGACGCCACCGAGCGCCTCGTCGACTATGGCGAGACTCTCAAAGGTGTCGACAAAATCGTCAGCGAAAAGAAAGCGGAAGAGTGGCGCAGCGGCACGGTCGAAGAACGCCTGTCGCACGCACTGGTGAAGGGGATTGACGCCTACATCGAGATCGATGCCGAAGAAGCTCGCGTCAAACTCGGTCGCCCTCTTCTTGTGATCGAAGGCCCGTTGATGGCCGGGATGAGCGTCGTCGGCGATCTCTTCGGAGCAGGCAAAATGTTCCTCCCGCAGGTCGTCAAATCTGCTCGCGTGATGAAGAAGGCCGTCGCTCATCTGACTCCCTACATGGAAGCTGAAAAACTGGCCTTGGCCGCCGCCGGCCACGCCGTCAAGGCACAGGGAAAGATCATTCTTGCCACCGTGAAAGGCGATGTTCACGACATCGGCAAGAACATCGTTGGCGTCGTTCTTGCCTGCAACAACTACGAAGTCATTGACCTCGGCGTGATGGTCACTTCAGAAAAGATTCTCGACCGTGCGCGCGCTGAAAATGCAGACCTGATCGGCCTCAGCGGCCTCATTACACCTTCGTTGGATGAAATGGTGCACGTCGCCAAAGAGATGGAGCGGCAGGGCTTTAAACTGCCTCTGCTCGTCGGCGGAGCGACCACCAGCCGCGCTCACACCGCCGTCAAGATCGCGCCGCATTACAGCCAGCCCGTGGTGCATGTGCTCGATGCCAGCCGCGCCGTGCCCGTCACTACCAGCCTGCTCTCCGAAGACGGCAAAGATGCCTTCGTCGCCAAACATCGGGATGACTATGAAGCCATCCGCAAGATCCATGCCGCGCCGCGTCTCGAAGTGCTTTCTCTGCCCGCTGCTCGCGCCCGCCGAACCCCTATCGAATGGCGCGCGGAAAATCTTCCTGCGCCTGAATTCACCGGTGTTCGCGTCTTGGAGAACTTCCCCCTTGCCACGCTGCGCGAGTACATCGACTGGACGCCCTTTTTTCACACCTGGGGACTGAAAGGCGTCTACCCTCGCATCCTCAACGAAGGCGAACAGGGCAAGGAAGCCACCAGGCTCTTTGCCGATGCGCAGACCCTTCTCGATCAGATCATCGCGCAAGGGCAACTCACCGCTCGCGGCGTGTATGGCTTCTTTCACGCCAACGCCATCGATGACGATGTCGAACTCTACACCGACAGCACGCGCACCCAGGTTCTCGGTCGCTTCCACTTCCTGCGCCAGCAAACGGCGAAAGCCGAGGGGGAGCCAAATCGCTCACTCGCCGACTTCATCGCGCCCAAAGAAACCGGCCTGCCAGATACCATCGGCGCCTTCGCCGTAACCACCGGCATCGGCCTCAAGGAACTCTGCGACCGCTTCCGCGCCGCGAACGACGACTACAACGCCATCATGGCCGAGGCTCTCGCCGATCGCCTCGCCGAAGCCTTCGCCGAATGCCTGCACAAGCGCGTTCGCGACCAATGGGGATACGGCCGCAGCGAGACCTTCACGCCCGCTGAATTGATCCAGGAAAAGTATCGCGGCATCCGCCCCGCCGCCGGCTATCCGGCCAGCCCCGATCACACCGAAAAGGGCACGCTCTGGCGCCTGCTCGACGTCCAGGCCAGCACCGGCATGCAGATTACCGAATCGTATGCGATGTGGCCCGGATCGAGCGTCAGCGGCCTCTACTTCGCCCACCCTGAGGCGCGTTACTTCAGCCTGGGAAAGATCGATCGCGACCAGGTCGCCGACTACGCCCAGCGTAAAGGCATGACCGTTGCAGAAGTCGAACGTTGGCTGGGCCAAAACCTCAATTACGATCCCTCGAAATAGTCGCTGCAGCAGCCCGGCGCGAACGCATCTTGATCTTCAGAAAAGTGACTTCACGAGCAGCGTCACCGTGGCCTTGTGCGTGAGCGTTTGTGCCCCGTTGCCGGCCGTTGCTGTTACCGTAACCGTATCGGTGCCCACCGGCGTGCCGCCCGTCAGCGAATGCGATCCGCCACATCCGCCAATCGCCAGAGCCGTTCCCAATCCAACCATGAGGATCAACATCGTCACCGGCCACTTGCGTCGGCTCCCCGCAACACATAGCAGGAACGTACCCGCCAATGCCGTCCCGCCCAGACCCTTCCATCGCATCGCAGCAGCGGTCGTTTCCCTGGGCGCACTTGTCTGCACCGTCAGCTTGGATGTACCACTCCCACTGGCCACGCTCGCGGGAGAAAAGGAGCAAGTGGTATTTGCAGGCAGCCCGCTGCATGCCAGGCTTACCGGTAATACAAACCCGGCTCCCGGCACAACAGCGACCGTAAACGACGCCGCTTCGCCCGTGTACAGCGTGCGCGAAACCGGAGCGGCCTCGACGCTGAAGTCAGCCGCCGTAATCACCACCGTCAGCGCCGTCGAAGTGCTTCCCTCATAAGCCGACGTCCCTCCGTACACTGCTTCGATCGAATGCGATCCCACACTCAATCCGCTGGTGTTGTAGTTGGCTGCGCCTGCATTCAAAGTCACCTGCCCCAGTAGCGTGGATCCGTCGTAAAAAACGACCGATCCCGCCGGCACTCCGGTTTCACTCGACACCGTCGCATGAAACTGCACGCTCGTTCCAAAGACCGCTGGATTCGGCGATGCGGTCAAGGTTGTCTTCGTCGTGGCCGCCGTCTGGGTCACGGTGATCCCGATCGCGGGCGCCGAAGCAGACCCCGCATCGCTGGCCGATCCTGCATAGGCAGCCGTGACCGAGTAGACGCCCGCTGCAGGAGTCAGCGTCAGCGTCGCCGCCCCCACGCCGTTCAGCGTCGCCATGCCCAGCACCGCGTTGCCATTTAAGAAGCTCACAGTCCCGCTCGGCACAGCACCACCCGCAGCCTTGACGGTGGCCGTCAACGTCAGTGCCTGTCCCACCGTCAGCACCGTTGCCGAAGCTTGCAACGAAGTCGTTGTTGTCACCGCCGTAGACCTCACTGTGACAACGATGGGCGGCGTCGAAGCGGACCCAGCATCGCTCGCAGACCCCGCATAGCTGGCCGTGATCGAATACACCCCCGCTGCCGGCGTCAACGTCAGCGTCGCCACACCTTGCGCATCCAGCGTTCCGCTGCCCAGCGTTGTACCGCCGTTTAAGAACGTCACTGTCCCGGTGGGCGTCGTTCCGCTCGTCGCTGCAACGGTGGCGGTCAGTGTCAATGCTTGTCCCGCGGTTAACGTCGTCGCGCTGGCCTTCAAGGTCGTCGACGTCGCAATCAGCGCGGCCAGCGGCGGTTCGCCCACCACGCGCACGCGATAGTTGAAGCTGTCGCTGATGTACAGATTGCCGGCGCCATCAAATCCCACGCCCTCTGGATAGGCCATGTGTGCGCTCGTCGCCGGGCCGCCATCGCCGCTGAATCCCGATCCGATCTGCCCCGCATACGTCGAGATGATTCCCGTCGTCGCATCCACCTTGCGCACCCGTCCCCACGCCGAATCCGAAAACAGCAGATCCCCGGCACCATCCACTGTGATGAAACTCGGCTGATACAACTCCGCCGCCGTCGCCGGTCCGCCATCCCCGCTGTTGCCCTGTACGCCTGTCCCTGCCACCGTCGTGATAATGTTCGTCGCCCCATCTACGCGGCGAATGTCGTTCGCGTTCGAATCCACGATGTACACGTTGTTGTTGGCATCGACCGCTAGGCCGATGGTGTACAGAAGCTGCGCTTCCGTTGCAGGACCGCCATCGCCTTTCGCGGTTGCGTCGACCTTCCCCGCGAAGATGGTCATGTTCCCCGTCGCCGCGCTGACTCGATGCACCAGGCTCAGACCTGCGTCCGCGATGTACAAGTCGCCATTGCCGGCCACCGCCACGCCCAGCGGCAAGATCACCAGCGCCTTGGTCGCCGGGCCGCCTGAGGCGCTTTCCCCCAGCACGCCGCACACCCCCGCGACCGTTGAAAGGATGCCCGTCTTCGCATCTACCCGCCGGATGCAAGCATTCCACGCATCGGCGATGAACACATTCCCCGCGCTGTCCAGAGCTATGTCAAAGGGATTGTTCAATTCCGCCTGCGATGCCGGCCCGCCGTCGCCGGAATACCCAGCCGTCCCATTCCCGGCAAACGTCGTAATGATCCCCGTCGCGCGATCGATCATGCGCACGACATTTTCCTTGCCTTCGGCCACATACACATGCCCCAGCGCGTCGCTGGCCAGTCCTTATGGCAGATCGATCTCCGCCTCAACAGCCGGGCCGCCGTCGCCGGAATACCCCGCTGTGCCATTGCCCGCGAAGGTATAGATTTCCAGAGCACTCGTCGTCCCGTTGGTCACGGTCACATTGACTGCCGGGGATACTGAAACCAAGTCCGTCCCGTTGCCCGCATAGCTGGCCGTGATCGAGTAAGCGCCAATCGTCGGCAGCATTGCCAGCGTCGCCTGTCCCGCGCCATCGAGCACCCCGCTTCCCAGCACCGCCGTCCCATTCGAAAACACGACGCTCCCCGTCGGCACGGCGCCACTCGCCGCCGTCACCCGCGAAGTAAGCGTAAGCGTTTGTCCATACGGCAAGGTTGCCGCCGAAGCACTCAGCGTTGTCGTGGTGGTTATCCCGTACACTGCCACCGGCGTCCCTGCACTCACCGCCGGCCGGTCCGTCGCTGACCCCTCATAGATCGCCGTCATCACGTGCGTTCCAGCCGTCGGCGTCAGTGCGATCGCCGCAGTGCCTGTCCCATCCAGAGCCTGTGTGCCTACCTCGGTCGCGTCGCTGAAGAAAGCCACCGTCCCCTGCGGAGTCGCACCGGTGGCTGCCGTCACTTGTGCCGTCAGCGTCACCGGCATTCCCGCCGGTAGGATGGCCCTACTGGTGCTCAAATTGATCGTCGTCGCTGCCAGCGAATCCGCGCTCACCTTGCGTATGCGTCCATTGTGGTTGTCCGCGACAAACAAGGCGCCCGCCGCATCGAGCGCCAGCCCGGACGGATAACTTAACTCCGCCGCAGTCGCCAGCCCTCCGTCTCCGCTGAATCCCGCCGCCCCATCCCCAGCAATCGTTGACACCATCCCCGTCGCCTTGGCAATCGCCCGCACCCGGTGATTGGCCGCGTCCGCCAGGTACATGTTCCCGGCGCCATCGAACTCGATCCACAGCACGGTGTTGAACTCGGCATCGGCCGCTGCTCCGCCGTCGCCGCTGAACCCCGCCGTTCCGTTGCCGGCAATCGTCGTGATCACTCCCGTCGTCGCATCCACCGAGCGAATCCGGTTATTCCCCGTGTCCGCGACCACCAGGTTGCCGTCTCCGTCGAACGCCATCCCGAAAGGCTGGTTGAAAGTCGCTTCCGTCGCCGGACCGCCATCCCCGCTGAAGCTGCCCGTCAAACTCTGCGTTCCCGCAAACAAAGTCAGAATCCCGGTGGACACCGTGACTTTGAAAATGCAGTTCTGCCCCGCGTCATCGATATAGAAATTGCCCGCCGCGTCAAACGCCACCGCATACGCGCCATCCACCACGGTTTGCGTTGCCGGATACCCCATCGGCCCCTCGCCCCACGAGCCGTTCCCCGCGACGGTCTGGATCGTGCCCGTGGCCGCGATCACCTCGCGCACCCGGTGATTGCCAAAATCAGAGATGTAGAGATTGCCCTGCGCATCGATCGCCACGCTCTGCGGCTGGTCCAGAACCGCGCTCGTCGCCGGCCCACCGTCGCCTCCGTAACCGGCCTCTCCAGTCCCCGCCACCGTGCTCACCAGCCCGGTGCCCGCGTCGATTCTGCGAATCCGGTTATGCCCGGTGTCGGCGACATAGAAATTTCCCGCCGAATCGAACGCACCCTGGTTGGGATTGCTCAAACCCCCATTCGCCGCTGAACCGCCGTCTCCCACCGCAAACTGCCCATTCCCGGCAAACGTCGCGATATATGCCTGGTTCAACAACGCCGCCTGGCCGGACGCCTTCATCCCCTTAGCGGTTGGCTCCCCGTGAATTACCGCACATGCCACTCCAGCCAATTCCAACAGCAGGGTAACCGCGCAACGCAGATGTCTCAAAGGGTGCCTCGATGCACACCACAACTCCCTGCACATATGGCCAGCAGATTCATTTGGAATGCACCACCAGTCTACCCGAGCGAGAGGACACACATCGCCTCATCCCTAGGCCCCATGCGCCTCAACCGGCCTTCTCACCCAGGAGTTCACCAAACCTCGGGCCGCTCAGAGAGACGCGAGATTCGGTCAGTGGCGGCGGCTCAACCAGCCACGTCGCAGCGATGACTCGCCTCCGGATGGCGTAGATCTGACTGGCGAGATGCGGTTCCCACAGCCTGACCGCACTCCTGGCAGATTGAGGTAAAGCTTCCGTTTTCGTTTTCTCGGTGGACAAACCGTGCAGCCGGAATGTCGTTGATTTTCTGTCTCATGAACTGCGCGCTCTGGGACGCAAACAGACCCCTACTGTCTTAATCGCATTCGGCCGTTCGTGTCCCTTGCAAATCGCGAATTTCGCTACGGCAGGCGCATGCCAGAGAGTCGTAAGCCGGAGAAAACCCTGGCTTACGCCTCAGTTTCCAGCCGGTTCGGCCGTCACGCCTAAGCAGGAAATTCATGAGAAACCGCGGTGCAAACCCCTTGACCGTTTTCCAGCCATCAGCATTGCCAGAAAGCAAGTGAAACGCTGCCCTTGCCAGAATGGAAGTATACGGCGTATACATTAAGTGTACGCTGTATACCTATGAGCCTAGCTGACAGCCTCACACCCGCGAAAACAAGCACCGCGGCCTCCATCCTCGCGGCCGCACGGGCGCTTCTCGACGAGGAAGGCCTTGCGGCCGTCGCCATGCGGCCCGTCGCGGAACGGGTCGGCATCACCCCCATGGCCATCTATCGTCATTACGCAGACCGCGCCAGTTTGCTGAACGCCGTGGCCGACGCCGGCTTTGAGGAACTTTCTGCCCTCGTCCTGTCTCTCCACTTGAATGGCGACGTCGAGCACCGGCTGATGCAGGTTGGAGAAGTCTTTCTGGAGACTGCGCTGCGCTTCCCCAACCTATACGAACTCATGTTTCTTGTGCCTCGCGAGGGAGCGCGAGTCTATCCCCGGGATTTCAGGGCGGGGCACTCGCCAACCTTCAATCCGACCGTGCAACTCCTCGAAGAATCGATGAGCGCCGGCGAACTGCGCACCGACGATCCCGTGGAGATTGCCTTCGAACTGAGTGCGCTTTCCCACGGACTCATCGTGCTGTATCTGGGTGGCCGCGTGGCCCAGAGCGAAGAAGAGTTCCGATCGCTCTATCAACGTTGTTTCAGGAGGTACTTCCATGGCCTTCGTCTCTGAACGGCCCCTGCTCGCCGCGACGATCGCCGTTCTCGCCACCGCCGGACTGCTGCTGGCCGGAGACGGCATGAACCCGGTGTGGCCCCTGATGTGGATCGCGTTTCTCCCTGCGCTGTTGCTGGCTGCCGAGACACCCTCGTGGCGCATCGCGTGCGCCGCCGCGGCACTCTCCATGCTCCTGGGAAGCCTTACGCTGTTCTATTACCTCAATATCGTCCTGCATGCCCCGGTGACCGCATGGCTGGTTCCAGCGTCGATTGGCTCGCTGCTGTTTGCCGCCGGCGTTCTTCTCTTTCGCGGTCTGCTGCGCCGTGGAGCTGCCTTCACCGCCATCGTTGCGCTTCCGGCGTTCTGGTCGGTTTGCGAGTATCTGTTCAGCTTTGCCCCCGCGAACGGCACCGCCGGCAGCCTGGCCTACACGCAGGAGGGCTTTCTGCCCATCCTGCAAGTCGCCTCGCTTACCGGCCCGTGGGGAATCACCTTCCTGCTTCTGTTGTTCCCCTCGGCGATTGCGAGCGGAGCGTTTCTCTGGCGCCGGAAGCTTCCGCACGCAACGCTGGCGCCGGGGCTGGCGCTGGCTGTGCTGGCCGCGGCAATCGTGTTCGGCGCGGTCCGTCTGGCAGCGCCACGCTCGCAGCAGCACATCAAGGTTGGATTGCTGGCTACAGACTCGGTTGAATTTGCTGAGAATGAAACTGAGCTTCAAGCGCTCATCCAGAACTATGCCGCGCATGCGGAGAAGCTTGCCCGCCAGGGGGCGCAGATCGTTCTCATGCCTGAGAAGACAGGCCTGCTCCTGGACCGTGAGACAAACAGTGTCGACCCCATGCTACAGTCCGTAGCCGACCGCACCGGCGCCACTCTCATCATCGGCGTACAGCATGTTGTCCCGCGGGATTCTTCCCGCAAATCCTATAACGAGGCGCGCATCTACACGCCGGATCGGCCCGTCGACACCTACCACAAGCAGCACATGCTGCCGCCCTTTGAATCGAAGCTGACCCCGGGAACCTCCCTCGCGATGCTCTCAAAGGCGCCCGCTCCCATCGGCGTTGCCATCTGCAAAGACATGGACTTCATTCATCCCGCGCTCGACTATGGACGCGCCGGCATCGATCTGCTGCTCGACCCGGCCTGGGACTTCAACATCGACCGGACCTGGCACGGGCACATTGCCATCATGCGCGGCGTGGAGGGTGGGTACGCGATTGCGCACACAGCCAAGCAAGGTTTTCTGACCGTAACCGACGACCGCGGCCGCATCCTGGGCGAGGTAAGGACCGACAGCGGAGCCTTCGCATCCCTGCTGGTAGACGTTCCTCTTCGCCACGATCAGACTGTCTTCGATCGCTTCGGCGCGTGGTTTCCCTGGATGGCCGTGCTGCTGTTGCTGGCCGCAGCTTATTCAGATCGATCGGACTTTAATTTTCCTAAAGCCACGCGGACGATGAAGCCTTCGCAGACGTGGTGATCTTCGGCTACGTCAAGATCATGGACACGCATTTGTGTTGAGACAATTCGATTGCAATCGTCACAGTGAGACGATGTAGAGCCATCGAGGTTCATTGTTCGTTGAAATGACAATAAGACACCTGGGTGGAAGGTAGATCAGTCAGCGAAGAGAAAAACGGTCTGTTCCATACATTGGAAAGAATGAATCTGCATTCAAGCTGCTTCGAAAGATGGGCATAGCCGCATTTTGGCATTGCAGAGAATTGACGGAAAACGGATCGAACCTCGCACTAACGCCGTGCTGCAGCGATGGCTTGGGTGCCGCGAGGCTTGCATGCAGCCGCGAATCGTGCAGGCGGACGGCAGCCACGGCGTAAGGCGCTTCCTTCTTGATCGAATGCACTGGCTTTTGGCCTCGACTCGCACAGCGACGCGTGCACTTTCTGGTCAAAGAGAACCGGACAGGTGTTGCGCCTCACGTGATGTCATGAGTTCCTCACTGCACATGGCAGGGACGCTCAGAGTGACCAGCATCACAGCACAGTGTTCCAACTCGTTGGTAACCTCAGCGGACCGGAGCGGCAAATTTCGCCGATTTAGCTTGCAGTCGTCAAAGCCTTGCCAACGGACATTCCAGGAGGAAGAGTGGACATCGATAACCCGGCAGATTCAGAAAAAGAGTTTTTTCCCAGGGGGGCGATCGCATTCTTCGCCGCAGTGATCTGCAGCTATGGGCTCATCTGGCTGGCAATCTTTTTGTTGCTGATCCATCGGCAATCCGGCCTGTAGGAAGGAATCCGTAGCATGGCAATCAATGTATTGGAGAAGCGAGCTTTCGTCGGCGCTGTCTCGTTTGTTGTGATCAGCCTCGCGCTTGTCGCTTTCGCAACCTGGGGCCTCGGCATCAACGTGGCCAACTGCATCCCGCTGGGCACAAAGCCGTATCAAAGCTCATCCGTGACGAAACACGACGGCAATTTCTACGAGGTTCACTACGTGGCCCGCATGTGGGCCTTTGAACCTCACGTGCTGAAAGTCCCCACCGGCTCGACCCTGGACATTTCTGCAATTACCAAGGATGTCACGCACGGCCTTGAGATCGCCGGCACCAATCTGAATCTCATGGTCGTCCCCGGCGCCATCGCCAACGGACGAGTGAAATTCTCCAAGCCGGGCGTGTATACCGTCGTGTGCCACGAGTTCTGCGGCAAGGGACATCAGTCGATGGGCGCGCGTATCGAAGTGGTCGATGGACTTCTGGATGCTTTCGTCGAGGCCCCGCCGGTCGATCCTGGCCAGAAGCTCCTGGACGCCAAGGGCTGTCTCGCTTGCCACTCCATCGACGGAACCGCTGCCCTCGGCCCGACCTTCAAGAACGCATGGGGTCAGCCCGTTCACCTTGCGGATGGGACCACGCGAATCCTGGATGAAAATTTCTTCGCCGCGAAGGTGCTGCATCCGACAGATCTCGCGACAGACGGATTCCCGCCGGTGATGCCCGAGGTCAAGGTCACGCCCGATGAACTTCAACTCATGGAACAG
>CAILBQ010000172.1 GCA_903832475.1 uncultured Acidobacteriota bacterium
AGCTAGTGCGCTTCTTCCGGGATGCGGAGACGCATGAATTCCTGGTCGCCGGCGCGGGGCAGCAGCATATTGAGGCGATTGTTTCGCGGCTTAAGAAGCGGTATCGCACGGAAGTGACGCTGAAGGCGCCCAAGGTTCCCTACCGGGAGACGATTCGCGGCAAGGCCGAGGCGCAGGGGCGGCATAAGAAGCAGTCGGGTGGCCATGGGCAATATGGAGATTGCAAGATCCGGCTGGAGCCGCTGCCGCGCGGGGCAGGATTTGAGTTTGCCAACGAGATTTTTGGCGGGGCGATTCCTCGGAACTATGTGCCGGCGGTCGAAAAAGGCATCATCGAAACGGCGCTGCGGGGGTTCCTGGCTGGCTATCCCGTGGTGGACTTCAAGGCTACCGTGTATGACGGCAGCTATCACGACGTCGATTCGAACGAGCTTTCGTTCAAGGTCGCCGGGCGGCTGGCATTCCGGAAGGCGATGGAGTCGGCCAAGCCTTGCCTGCTGGAGCCGATCATGAAAGTCGAAGTCGAAGCGCCGGAGGAGTTCGCCGGGGCGCTGATGGGTGACCTTAATGGGCGGCGCGGGCGCGTGCAGGGGATGGACGCGCGCGGTCGATCGACGGTAATCCAGGCGGAAGTGCCGATGGCCGAGATGCTGAGCTATGGGACGACGCTGACTTCGCTGACCCAAGGGCGCGGAAGCTTCCACATGGAATTGAAGCAGTACGACGTGGTGCCGCAGCTGGTGGCGGAGAAGATCCTTGCGACGGCGAAGAAGCCGGTTGAGGCGGAAGAAGAGTAAGGCAGGGAACAGGACAAACCTAAGAAAGAGGCTGGCCCGCCGAGGAGACACCGCTCTCGATGGGCCAGCCTTTGTTTTGAGGCGAGACTACTTGCTGCTGTCGCGGGCGGCCTTCACAAAGTCGTGGCTGGCCTGGATGTGGGCTGCCTGGGTGGAGAGCAGCTGGCGGATGGGGAGTGGCAAGGTTTTGTCGAGGGCATCGGCGTAGGCCTTCTTGGCCGCGTCTTCTCCTTGCTCGGCTGTTTCGAGAAGACCGTGGTCGCCGCCGCCGAGCTTGTGCTTGAACTCGCCCCAGGTTCGATGCAATGCGCCGCTGGCGCTTCCCTTCTCCTTGATGTCGTGGACGCCTTCCTGGTGGAGAACCTCTTCGAGATCGCCGCGGAAGCTGGCGCGGGTGAGGGATTCTTTGAGAAAACGCTGTTTCAGAGACGGGTCTTTGAGTTCGTCGCCAATCTTCTGGAAACCTTCCTGGCCGTCGATGAGGCTCTGGATGACGGAGCGGAGGGTATCTTCTACTTCAGATAAGGTCTTGGAAGGATGAGACATAATGGTTCCTTTCGAGCGAACAATGGAACGGCTGTCGCATGGGAGAATCGATAAAACTGGGCAAGGTCTGATGGCTGCAATGCGATTCTCCTTCGCCACCAGTAAGCCGGGGAAATCGCGAAAACCTGGCGCCCCTGCCCCACGATCGAACAACTGGCCGCTGCGCAGGCTGGCCGGACGTTCTGAGGAATAGAAGCATTTGGGAGGGGTGGCGTTGCCCGCCGATGGGCGATTGTGAAAGTTGAAGCGCGAAGATCGGCTTTCGCCATAGCCGCTGTGAAGGCGAGGTTTAGCAGACTGAGCACGGGATGGGGCATTTTTTGAGGATGATCGCGGAATCCTCGTGACGCTTCGGGCATCTGAGACAATGATGTTAGTGAACGGTACGCGCAAATTCTGGTTTCGGCAGGTGGGTTTGCCGGCTCTCACGGTGCTTTGTGGCCTGGCGGGAACGGCAGGGCTGCGGGCTCAGTCGTCTTCCCTGCCCTCGGCTCCCATGCCGAATCCGACCTCAGCCACGAATCCCTACTTCGGCAGTGTGACGTTGCATCCGGCAACGGATGAGGTGCTGAAGCTATCGCTTGACGATGCCGTGAGCCGCGGGCTGCAGGCCAATCTTGGCCTGAAAGAAGCCGAGCTGGGCGAAAAGACGCTGAATGGCGAGAAGCTGGAAGCGCTGCAATACTTTCTGCCGACCATCACGGTGACAGGCGGTACGGGTGTGCATGAGTACAACCTGGCGGCGTTCGGATTTGGTCCTGGACTGCTGGGCAAATTCAGCGGCTTGTTTCCCAACGGACTGCCCACGGGTCTGTCGTTCATCACCAAGGCCGACGTGACTTCAGGCCAGGTGAACTGGGACCAGCTGCTGTTTTCGGGACCGATCATCGATGGCTACAAGGCGGTGAGGGCGGCGGAACGGTCGGCGTACTTTGGCAAGATGTCGGCGCGCGGCGAAGTGGTGCAGCAGGTGGCAACGGCCTACCTGGCGGTGATTGCGGCGCAGAGTGAAGTGGAAAACGCCAAGTCGCTGCTGGCAGCGGACAAGGTGCTGCTGGATCAGGCCCATGACAAGCACGAAGCGGGGATAGTCGCCAACCTGGATGAGCTGCGGGCGCGGGTGCAGTACCAGCAGCAGCAGCAGACGGTGGTCTTCAACGAGAACAAGCGCGAGAAGGCGGAGATATTGCTTTTGCGCGAAATCGGGCTGGCGCCAGGACAGAAGATTCTGCTCACCGATCCTGCACCGTACAGCGACCTGGCCAAGCGAACCCCGGAGGATCTGAAGACTGAAGCATATGCCAACCGGCAGGACTTCCAGAATGCGCAGGCGCAGCAGCGCGAAGCGGAGACGGTGCTGGCGGCGCGGAAGAAAGAGCGGCTGCCGACGTTGAGCTTCAGCGGCAACTACGGCGTGACAGGTGTCACGGGAGTTGGCTATCACGGAACGCTTTCAGCGATCGGAACGCTGAGTGTTCCGATCTTCAAGGAAGGCACGCTGCGCGGCGATCGGGATGTTGCCAAGTCGCAGTTGACGGGCGCGGAATTGCAGGTGGGCGAGCTGCGCAGCCATATCGACGAGCAGGTGCGGTCGGCTCTGATGGATGTGCAGGCCAATCAGCAACTGGTGGAAGTGGCGCACTCCAACGTGGACCTGGCAACCCGGGCGCTTTCTGACGAGAGCGACCGGTTCAACGCCGGGATCGACGACACGCTGCCGCTGGTGCGGGCGCAGGCGACGCTGGCCAACGCGCAGACGACTCTGGTGGAGAGCCTGTATCAGTACAACCTGGCGAAGCTGAGGCTGGCGCGGTCGGCTGGGGTGCTGGAACAGCAGTACCGGGCGTACCTGGGCCGGTAGCTTTACTGGATCAATCAAGCGTCAGTAGGCGACGGCGACTCCGATTTTCACGCCGTTGGCGCGCTGGTAGGTGGGCGCTGAAAATCCATTGGTGTAGCAGATATTGAACTTCACATGCGGGCTGGCGCCGGGCGTGTAGTTGAAGGTGAGAGAGTTAACTGCTTTCCAGCCTTTAACGGTCTCCAGATAGGGTAGGCCGGCTTTGTTATTGACCGCGGTGTGCTCGGTAGCGAAGAGGTAACGGCCCGTCAGCAGTGATTCGAGGCTGAAGTTGCGGTATTGGTAGAGGCCGTCGATCTGAGGAACAAAGCGGGCGATAGAGTAGGTGGGTACCACACCGATAAGGGCCTTGGTTTTGGGGTTGGTAACCGTGGCGGTTGCGATCGCGCCACCGGCTTCAAAGCCAAGGTGGGGCTGAAGAGACCAGCCATATTCGTCATATCGTTTCTTGGGGTCTGGGTTCTTGAAATCGCCTTGTTTGGGCATATTTGCCGGATCGGCCCTCAGAGCCGTTCTAACGAACTGCGGTTGATTGAGGGCGCGAAAATCCCAAATGCTGTCGCCAACGGCAAGTACATTCCTATGATTGAGGGCGAGATTGGTCTCATAGGTTGGCGCAATGGAGAACTCTTCCCCCAGGATTTTGCCATCGTGATATCTCTTCAGCAAGGGACCTGAAAAATCCACAACGTCCTTGGCTGACTGCCCACTGATTTTGTTGTTCCCCACATTAGCAGTCGCGCAAAACCACGTGACTACGGTCGGACCTGCAAACTGCTTAGTGAACGGAGCCAGTTTTCCATCCAGCACCCAGGCGGGGGCAGAACCCGTAGCAGCGGTCACGGTTCCGTTGATCCAAAGCCATGAAAGGTCCTTGGTGGCAGGAGCTTTTCTAGCTGCGGTAGGGCCGGCCGAGAGGGACAGAGGCGCGCTGGAAGTTCCTGCAAGTGTGTTGCTGAGCTGAAGCAAGGTGTTCTTTCGTTTTTCGGCGGAATCCTTCCCGGGAGGAATCGTACTTTGGATCAAGGTGAGGAACTCGACGGAGTTGATATTGACTCTGCCGATGTTGTTTCCGTTCCGGATGACGCCATTTTGGAGATCGG
>CAILBQ010000173.1 GCA_903832475.1 uncultured Acidobacteriota bacterium
ATGGTTGTCTTGGCGTGGGGACCGGGAATATGCCCATTGATGTCGCCCTTGACGATTCCATTCGTCGCGAATGACTTCAACACGCCGCCCGTCTTGAAGTTGACCACTTCGGGCATCAGCGCCACCCAGGCCCCATCCTTATCCTTGTAATACACACCCACCTCATCGATGCCGGGGGGCAAAACCGGGCCGGAGGCAGCGGGACCCGCCGCGGCGGGAGCCGGAGCCGACACGCCGCTCGCCTTCATCACGATCGCCGAAACGACCTTGTCGCTGGCGCCTGCCGTCTTCAGCGCAATCAATCCATCGGTGGTCGTGTCATACGTCCCCGGCTTGGAGCTGATCGTGTTCACGATCAGCTCATCCGACAGGCCTGCCTTGACCAGCTTGATCACCGCATCGTTGTTCAGTGCGTCCTGCGCAACAAGCCCAAGACAAACGACTGCCATTGCCAACATCACTACAAACCTGCGCATGATTCGCTCCCGCTTGTTTCCGATTTGCTAAATTACCTGGAAAAGTCTGGAAGAATCATGCACGGAAAATCACGCAAATGCAAGAAGTGCCGCGTTCGAGCGCTTACAGAGCCAGATCCCCGAGCTATCCTCGGCTAACTCACTGAATAACCAGAATCGCCATGAAGCTTACTCCCCAAACGAAAACGTATAAATCTTTCCTGAATTGGAAACATTCTTCCCATTCGCCGTCTCCATCGGCGGCAAGAATCCATACTCGCCCTTTCCCAAATCGCCGCCCAGCGTGATCGCATACAAATGTGTCGCGATCTTCTTGCTGGTAAAGTCGGCATTGTCCCGTGCCGCGCCGCCGCTGGCATGCACCACCCCACCGGTCAGTGCACGAAACTCCCGGCTGTCGCTGCTTTCGCGAAAGCGAATCAGCTGGTACTCGCCCGGCGAAACTCCCTCCGGCAGATACAGCAGAAACTCCGCCGGCGCCGTCAGCGGCAGCTTGCTGTGAAAGCCCGCCACGTGCCCGTTCAGGTCGCCCTTCACAATGCCCGCGGAGCTGATGTGCTTCAGCGCGCCGCCCGTCTTGAAGTTCACCACCTCGGCATTCATCTCTGCCCAGTTGCCGTCCTTGTCCTTGTAGTAGACGCCGGTGCTATCCACGCCGGCCGGCAGTCCGTTGGCTCCCAGCGTGTCGCCGCCGACCGCCGCAGCTGCCACGGGGCCAGGCCCGGCATTGTGCGCCAGGATCGCCGTGATGACAGCGTCGCCCACGCCCGCCTTCTTCAGCGCAATCAGCCCGTCGGCCGAAACGTCATAGTGCCCGGGCTGCGACTTGACGCTGGCCGCCACGATCTCCGGCGAAAGCCCCGCCTTGGTCATCTTGATCACGGAATCATTGCTCAGCTCCTGCTGGGCCACAAGGAATGGACAGAAAGCCAGATAGACAAAGGCGACGCGAACAGCCACTGCCAGAACCGATCGATGCATGAAATACCTCGAGCATGGGAAATTGCATGTTTCTCTGCCAAGACTGCGCAAACGGCGCCCAAAACCCATCACTGCCATTTCAGTGCTCCTGGCATCCTCAACAAGACTCGACCCCGAGAACGCGAGGGCCAAGCGAAGCGTCCGCACGCACGGCAAGTGCCGAAGCGACTGCCTGCATGGCAGGAGCTGAAGCGTTTGCCTGCACTGCAGGTGCTGTTGTTTCCGCTGAGGCCCTGTGCTAATCTTTAGTTCTGTGCCGTGAACGCGGCACGAGCGGGTGCGCCTGCTCGTTTCAGATCATCGGGAGATAGCCCGATGCGATTGGGCTGGCGTAGCTCAGCTGGTAGAGCATCTGATTTGTAATCAGAGGGTCGGGGGTTCAAATCCCTTCGCCAGCTCCACTCAATCGCAGGAAGCAGCAACGATTTTTGGATCGGGAACCGGGGCAGGAAACACTGGCTTCGCGAACCAATCCAGTCCTCCGCGGTAAATCCCCAGAGGCGTAAATTTCGAATCACCGGACCTGTCCGGATGCCTTCGGACGCGCCAAAATGGATTTTCCGGTCAGGCGGATGGCAGGATGGGCACAGGTGGCCGAGTGGTTAATGGCAGCAGACTGTAAATCTGCCGTCCTTTGGGACTACGAAGGTTCGAATCCTTCCCTGTGCACCAGTACGTTGAGGGTTTAGGCAGGATGCAGAGCAGCGAAGGTCCGGAATCGGGAATCGATCCGGCTCGGAGCAGGGACCGGAAATTTTGGATAGCCCTGGCGCTCTTCGGCATCCTGGCAGTGGTCATCTGGTTTACCTTTGGCGAGGGAACAGTCTTCGTCTTCGGTCGCCACGTGCAGCTTCGGCTGATCCCGCTGTTTGTGATTGCGACGTTTGTCTTTCGGACCGTGATGGCCCGCGAGGCCGACAAGATCCGTCAGAAGTCGGACGGGGAGTGGCAAGGCAAGTTGTAATAAGGCTGATGTAGCGGTAGGTTTGGGCTTTAGCCCAAACTAGAGCACGATCCGCGAAGTCAGGATTTGCAAGAGGGCTGATGTAGCTCAGATGGTAGAGCACTCCCTTGGTAAGGGAGAGGTCACCGGTTCAATCCCGGTCATCAGCTCCAGATTTCGAAGTGAACAGTGGCCAGTGCACAGTGAACAGAAAAACCGGGCAAAGATCGGCGCTTTGACTGTTCACTAACCACTGTCCACCGCTTTTGCGGGAGTAACTCAGTGGTAGAGTCACAGCCTTCCAAGCTGTTGGTCGCGAGTTCGATCCTCGTCTCCCGCTCCAAAGTTTGAGATTTTCAGGAATGTAAGGGTAGGGGCAGTCAGCGCAATGTTCGATCAGGCAGTGTTCCCAGTTCAGAACCAGCCACAGTTTCAGGAATTGTCGCAGCGCATCGAAGCGGCTTTTGCCTCGAATCGCGCCGACCTGTTTCTCTCCTCGGTCGCTCGCAAGAAGCTGCGCATCCGGCAGTTTGAAGAGATTTTGCAGTCGGGCCTGCTTGGCGAAGAGTCGCCTGCCTTGTACAAGGCGCTTCCGGTCAGCGATCAGTCCCTGATCCGCGAAAAATACCTGGCGCGCATCGAGAAGGTTCCCGCCGATCTGCGGCAGAGGTTTTTGAAGATTTACGCCTACTACTGAGTTCCGCGTAGGCAAGAAAGTTTTGGGGCTGGAGCCGGACCGCCGGCGCCCTGACAGCAAACGGCAGTACGCACTAGAAAAGGACTTGGGGTCATCATGGCGAAGGAAAAGTTTGATCGTTCCAAACCACACGTAAACGTGGGGACCATTGGACACATTGACCACGGTAAGACGACGCTGACGGCGGCGATCACCAAGGTGTTGTCGAAGCACAACCCGAAGAACACCTTCCGTTCGTTTGACACGATCGACAACGCTCCGGAAGAGCGCGAGCGCGGCATCACCATCGCGACGGCGCACGTTGAGTACGAGACGGCCAACCGTCACTACGCGCACGTCGACTGCCCCGGCCACGCCGACTACATCAAGAACATGATCACCGGCGCGGCGCAGATGGACGGCGGCATTCTCGTCGTGGCGGCCACCGACGGCCCCATGCCCCAGACCAAGGAGCACGTTCTGCTGGCCCGCCAGGTTGGCGTCCCCTCGCTCGTGGTCTTCCTGAACAAGTGCGACGCGGTTGAAGACGAAGAGCTGATCGAGCTGGTCGAAATGGAAGTTCGCGAGCTGCTCGACAAGTATCAGTTCCCCGGCGACGCGACCCCGGTCATTCGTGGTTCGGCGCTCGGCGCCCTGAACGGCGAAGCCAAGTGGGAAGCCAGTGTTGATGAACTCATGGCCGCAGTCGATGCGTATGTTCCGCAGCCGGACCGCATGGTTGACCTGCCCTTCCTGATGCCGATCGAAGACATCTTCTCGATCTCCGGCCGCGGCACGGTAGTAACCGGTCGTATCGAGCGCGGCAAGGTGAAGGTGGGCGAGGAAGTAGAAATCGTCGGCTTCCGCGAAACCCGCAAGACGGTTGTGACCGGCGTTGAAATGTTCAAGAAGCAGCTGGACGAAGGCCTGGCCGGCGACAATGCTGGACTCTTGCTGCGCGGCATCCCCAAGGAAGACGTGGAGCGTGGCATGGTTCTGGCCAAGACGGGATCGATCAAGCCGCACACCAAGTTCAAGGGCGAAGTCTATGTGCTGTCGAAGGAAGAAGGCGGACGTCACACTCCGTTCTTCAACGGCTACCGTCCTCAGTTCTACTTCCGAACGACGGACGTAACGGGCACGGCGAAGCTGCCGGAAGGCACGGAAATGGTGATGCCGGGCGACAACATCTCGCTCGAAATCGAGCTGCACACGCCCGTGGCGATGGAAAAGGGCCTGCGCTTCGCGATTCGCGAAGGCGGCCGCACCGTCGGCGCCGGCGCCATCTCGGAAATCATCGCGTAACAACGAGTGAATAGCGAGTGAGCAGTGAACAGTGGTCAGCAAACACCCACTGTTCACTGACCACTGAGAACTGGAAGAGCACATGGTAGGACAGAGAATTCGAATTCGACTGAAGGCATACGACTACCGGGTACTGGATACATCGACAGGCGAGATCGTCGAGACCGCCAAGCGTACCGGGGCTCAAGTTGCGGGACCAATTCCGCTGCCGACAGTGAAGAACAAGTATTGCGTGCTGCGATCGCCGCACGTCGACAAGAAATCGCGCGAAGCCTTTGAGATTCGTACGCACAAGCGCCTGATCGACATACTCGAGCCCACACAGCAGACTGTTGACGCGCTCATGAAGCTCGATCTCCCCGCTGGTGTGGACGTCGAAATCAAGGCCTTCGAGAAATAATCACCACCAACTCCGGCAGTGCGGTGACCTGGAAATACATCGCATGATGAGGAAAGGAAAATATGTCAGTCACTGGAATTCTTGGTAAAAAAATCGGCATGACGCAGGTATTTGATGAGAAGGGTGATGTTCACCCCATCACCGTTCTGCAAGCTGGCCCATGCGTCGTGACGCAGCTCAAGACCGCAGCCCGCGATGGTTACGAGGCTGCGCAGATTGGCTTTGTCGAGTTCGTCAAGGCATCGCGCGTTACCAAGCCGCTGGCCGGTCACTTCGCCAAGTCCGACGCGCCGCCGGTGAAAGAGATTCGCGAAGTTGGCCTCGAAGCCACTGCGGAAGGCGAAGTCAACGTCAAAGCTGGCGATCGCGTCCTCGTCGATATCTTCGAGAGCGAAAAGTTTGTCGATGTGATTGGTACCTCGAAAGGCCGGGGCTTTGCCGGTGTTGTTCGCCGTCACGGTTTTGGCGGCGGTCCCAAGTCGCACGGCCATATGTTTCAGGTGCAGGGCTCGATCGGTGCGTCGTCCTTCCCATCCCGCGTGTTTCCAGGGCAGCGCATGCCGGGTCACTTCGGCGTTGACCAAGTCACGGTGCGCAACTTGCGCATCCGCGGCATCGACATCGAAGAAAACCTCATCATGGTGGAAGGCGCGGTGCCTGGTCCTCGTGACGGTTACGTGCTGATCTCAAAGGCCAAGGCTCCGCCGCGCGAGCGTCGTGGCTTCGCCGGATCCGGCACGGTCGATCCGCTGAAAGCTTCGAAGAAAGCCTCGCCCAAGAAGAAGTAGGGACTGGCCGTCCAGGCAGACGCCTTCGGCAGAGTTGTTCTGGCAGTTTTTGAGTTTTGAAAAGATTCAGCCCGCTGCGCCAAGCGCGCGCAAGGGGAAAGAAGAAGACGATGGCAAACGTGGATGTAGTCAATCTGAACGGAGAGAAAGTGGGCACTGTCGAGCTCGCCGACGAAGTATTCGCGGCGACCGAAGTGAACGAAGCTCTCCTGTGGGAAGCGGTCAAGCACTATCGTGCTGCGATTCGTCAGGGCACCCACGCCACCAAGAACCGCAAGCTGGTGGCCGGCTCGGGCAAGAAGCTCTGGAAGCAGAAGGGAACTGGTCGCGCGCGTGTGGGCTCGGTTCGCTCGCCCCTCTGGCGTCATGGCGGCACGGTTCACGGACCTCAGCCGCGCAGCTACGATTACGCGTTCCCGCGCAAGAAGCTGCTGGGCGCTCTGCGTTCGGCCCTGGCTTCGAAGCTCGCCGATGGCAAGCTGACGATCGTCGACACGCTTGAGCTTAAGGAATCGAAGACCAAGCTCTATCGCGCAGCGCTCGACAAGCTCGGCGCCAACCGCACTACGCTGATCGTCGAGAATGGCAAGACCCTCTCGCAGGCTCTGTTTCTCGGCGTGCGCAATCTGGACCGGGTTGAACTGATGCTCAACAACGAAGTCCACCCCTACGACCTTCTACGCTACGAACGGGCCATCTTCTCCGTCTCCGCCATCGAACAGCTCGGCGAGTCGCTGAAGAAGACCGTGTCCAAGCGCAAGCTGGCCGCTGCTCAGAAGGAGGTCGCATAATGTCGACACTGTATGACGTTATCCGCCGCCCTCTTATCACGGAAAAGGGTTTGGCTGTCAAGGAAACCGAAGGCACCATGGTTTTCGACGTGGCTCCCGGAGCCAGTAAGACTGAAGTCAAGCAGGCCGTCGAGGCGCTCTTCAAGGTCAAGGTGCAGAATGTGCGCACCGCCAACGTGCTCGGCAAAGAACGCCGCCGCGGCAAGTTCTCCGGATATAAGCCGGACTGGAAAAAGGCTTACGTTCGCTTGAAGGACGGCGAGAAGATGCCTGAGTACCTCAGTAACTACTAACCTGGGCAGAGTTCGAAACCAGGGATCGCGACCACAGTAGTAGTCGCCAAGAATTATCGGGATTGAAGAAGTATCCCGGAGAAAAGGGCCTCCAGCCAGGCACCCGAAGGGGTAAAGGGCCGAGGAGGCCGGGAACAGACGATGGCAATCAAGACATACAGACCGATTACGCCGACGCTTCGCTTCCAGACCTCGCAGGTGAACGACGACATTACCACCCAGACGCCGCACAAGGCCTTGGTGGTCACGCGTCCCCGCACCGGCGGCCGCCGCAACTCGGGCGACCTCACGATGCGTCATCACGGCGGCGGACACAAGCGTCAGCTCCGCCTGATCGACTTCAAGCGCGACAAGTACGGCATTCCGGGAACCGTGGCGACAATCGAGTACGATCCCAACCGTTCTTCTCGCATCGCGCTCATCCATTATGTGGACGGCGAGAAGCGCTACATCATTCAGCCGGTCGGCCTCAAGGTCGGGCAGAAGATCATGAGCGGTCCCGAAGCCGACATTTTGATTGGCAATGCGTTGCCGCTCAAGAACATTCCTTCCGGCACCACGGTGCACAACATCGAGCTTCGCCCCGGCAAGGGCGCGCAGATGGCTCGCTCCGCAGGCGCGCAGGCGCAGCTGGTGGCGAAAGAAGGCGATTACGCCCTTCTCAAGCTGCCTTCCGGCGAAACCCGCAAGGTGCTGGTCGACTGCATGGCGACCATCGGCCAAGTGGGTAACACCGATCACGAAAACGTGGCTATCGGAAAGGCCGGACGCAACCGCTGGAAGGGCATTCGTCCCACCAACCGCGGCGTCTCGATGAACCCAGTCGATCACCCGCACGGTGGTGGTGAAGGCAAGACCTCGGGCGGCCGTCATCCGGTCACCCCGTGGGGCCAGCCGACACGCGGATACAAGACACGCAACAACAAGCGGACGGATAGTTTCATCGTCAGCCGCCGTTCCAAGTAAAGCAGCCTTCAGCTTTTAGCTTCTCGCTTCTAGCTGAAGAGACATTCGAGAAAGATTGATGCGGATAGCAGAGCAGATAGCGGGTCAAGAAGCTAAAAGCTAGGAGCTAGAAGCTAGGAGCTAAGTTTTATGGCACGGTCGACAAAAAAAGGTCCCTTCGTGGACGAGCATCTGATCAAGAAGGTGGAAGTGCTGAACGCCGCCAACGACAAGAAGGTCATCAAGACCTGGTCGCGCCGTTCCACCATCTTCCCCGAGTTCATCGGTCACACCGTGGCCGTGCACAACGGCAAGAAGTTCATTCCGGTCTACGTGACGGAGAACATGGTGGGCCACAAGTTCGGTGAGTTTTCTCCGACCCGCACCTTCAAGGGACACACCCAGAAGTCGGCTGAGTCGGGCGCCAAGCCACGGTAACTGCGGGCTTTAAGAATCATGATTTGACGAAGGGCAGCCGCGTGGCGGCAGGACCCTCAAAAGGGAAGGCAACGACATGGCAGTAGCGACAAAAGCGAGCCAACCGGAATATCGGGCGGAGGCAAGGTTTCAGCGAGTATCGCCGCAGAAGGCGCGGCTGGTGCTGAACTTGGTCAAAGGCCTGGGAGTGCAGCGAGCTCTCGAGACGCTGGCTTTCACCAAGAAGCGCATTGCCCCGGTAGTGCACAAGGTGCTGACCTCGGCTCTGGACAACGCCAAGTATCTGTCCGACGAGCGCGGCCTGGATCTGGACGTCGACAATCTCTACGTCAAGAACGCCATCGCCAACGAAGGCCCGCGCATGAAGCGCATTCGCCCTGCCCCCATGGGCCGCGCGTTTCGCTATCAGCGCCGTCTGACGCACATCATTGTGACGGTGGCCGAGCGCGAAGGGGATCACGCCCTAGTGACAAGAGTCGAGACGACTCCGGCCAAGGCAGCGAAGAAAGCCGCCAAGAAGGCTGCTGCTAAGTCGACCACGCCGAAGAAGAAAGCCAAGGCGGCCGCGTAAGTTTTGACAAGCCTGGGGGCAAGCGGTCCAGGCGTTGAGTTTCGCAAACGGGTTTCAACCAAGATTTTGTAATCGGGATTTGAGAGGCAAAGTATGGGACAGAAAGTCCACCCTTATGGTTTTCGGCTCGGAGTCAACAAGCCCTGGCGCTCACGCTGGTTCGCGACCCGCGACTACGCGAAGCTCCTGGTCGAAGACGTCAAGCTCAAGGCAGAGCTGAAGGACAAGCTGAAGGCGGCGGGCGTGAGCTCGGTCGAAATCGAGCGTCCCGGCAACAAGCTTCGTTTCATCATCCGCACCGCGCGTCCGGGCATCGTCATCGGCCGCAAGGGTTCGG